>JAEYTM010000315.1 GCA_023434015.1 Pseudomonadota bacterium
GATCAACACCCGCCCGGGCGGGGCGGCGGGACCCGCGCCGGCCCAGACCCGCGCCGCCGCCTCCCGGCCCTCGGGCGGGGTGGCCAGCGGCAACGGCCCGAACCGCGGCGCGGCCATCCTCGGCGCCCGGATCTATTTCCAGACCGACGACGCCTATCTGGTCTCGGTGAACCGGCTGACCGGCGGGGTGATCTGGACCGTGCCCCTGACCGACCCGTCGATCCCGGGGCTCTACTACTCAACCTCCGCGCCCCTGGTGGTCGGCGACCTGATCGTCGCCGGCGTGTCGGGCGGCGACACGCCCTCGCGCGGCTTCCTGGTGGCCTTCGACGCCATGACCGGCGAACTGGCCTGGCGGTTCTGGACCGTGCCGGCGCCGGGCGACCCGGAGGCGGTGCACTGGAAGGGCAAGGGCCTGCTGACCGGCGGGGCGGCGACCTGGATGACCGGCTCCTACGATCCGGAGGCGCAGCTGCTCTACTGGGGCGTCGGCAACCCCTATCCGTCGAACAACGGCGACGACCGGATCGGCTCCAACATCTACGCCAACTCGATCATCGCGCTCGACCCGAAGACCGGGAAGCTGAAGTGGCACTACCAGACCACGCCGCACGACCTGCACGACTGGGATTCGACCGCGCCGCTGGTGCTGGTGGACACCCGCTACCAGGGCCGCGACCGCAAGCTGCTGATGCAGGCCAACCGCAACGGCTTCTACTATGTGCTGGACCGGCTGAGCGGCGAGCTGCTGTTCGCCAAGCCGTTCGTCGACAAGATGGACTGGGCCAGCGGCATCGACGCCAATGGCGTGCCGATCCTGCTGCCCGACTATGCGCCGAGCGACGAGGGGCACACCAAGTGCCCGGCGGTGCGCGGGGCCACCAACTGGTTCAGCACCGCCTTCAATCCGGCGACGCGGCTGTTCTATGTGATGGCGGCCGAGGACTGCGGCTACTACCGCAAGACCGGCCGGATGTACGGCCCCAACCCCGACGCCAAGGACCCCGGCAAGCGGTTCGTGCGCGCCCTCAACCCCGAGACCGGCGAACGGGTGTGGGAGAAGCCGCTGACCGGCTCGAACGAGGCCAACTACACCGGCGTGCTGTCGACGGCCGGCGGCCTGCTGTTCCACGGCGAGACGGCCGGCGGCTTCGCGGCCGTGGACGCGGCCACCGGCCAGACCCTGTGGAGCTTCCCGACCAACGAGTCCTGGCGCGCCTCGCCGATGACCTACACCTAACAGGGCAGGCAGTACGTCGCCGTGGCGGCGGGCCCGAACATCGTCGCCTTCGGCCTGCCGAACTGACGACGCGGCGGCGGGGCGGAGGAGAGCCGCGCCGCCGGTCCACGCGATCCAACAGGATGGCAGGCGTCCGCACGTCAGTGACGGACGGTTCCTAGGTGAGGGATTTGTCGAGCGCCCGCTGCGCGCTGTCTCAGCGGGCTGATCGCCCGCCGACGTGTGGAAACCGCTGGCGCACCCGACACGATTCGAACGTGTGACCTTTGCCTTCGGAGGGCAACGCTCTATCCAGCTGAGCTACGGGTGCTGACCGGCGGTGGGAGTGTCTAGCCGAAAGGACGGCGCGCCGCAAACGGCGAGACGCGGTTACGGCCGGCCGGTGCTCATCAGGCGCCGGTGACGTCTTCCCAGAAGCGCTTGGCCTTGCCGAGGAAGTTGGCCGACTTCGGGTGCTGCTGCTCGCCGCACAGGCCGGTGAACTCGCGCATCAGCTCCTTCTGACGCGCGGTCAGCCGGGTCGGGGTCTCGACGAACAGTTCGACCACCAGGTCGCCGCGCTCGCGCGAGCGCAGCGAGGGCATGCCGCGGCCCTTCAGCCGCACGGTGCGGCCGGTCTGGGAGCCTTCCGGCACCCGCACGGTCTGGCGGCAGGCGCCGTCGCAGTTGTCGCCGCCCTTCAGGCAGGGCGCCTCGATCTCGCCGCCGAGGGCCGCGACGCACATCGGCACCGGCACGGTGCAGAGCAGGTCGAGGCCGTCGCGCTCGAACAGCTCGTGCGGCTTCACCGACAGGAAGATGTAGAGGTCGCCGCGCGGGCCGCCGCGGGCCCCGCCGTCGCCCTCGCCGGCCAGGCGGATGCGCGAACCGTCGTCGACGCCGGCCGGGATGCGGACCTGCAGGGTGCGCTCGCGGCGCACCTGGCCTTGGCCGCGGCACTCCTGGCAGGGGTCGAGGACCATCCGGCCGGAGCCGCCACAGCGAGGACAGGCGCGTTCGATGGAGAAGAACCCCTGGGTGGCCCGCACGCGGCCCTGGCCGCCGCAGGTGGTGCAGGTGGTGGGGGCGGTGCCGGGCTTGGCCCCGGAGCCCTCGCAGGGCTCGCAGGTCATCGCCGCCGGGACGGTGATCTCGACCTCGGCGCCGGCATAGGCCTGCTCGAGGGTGATCTCGAGGTCGTAGCGCAGGTCCTGGCCGCGCGCCGGTCCGCCGCGGGCCCCGCCGCGCTGGCGCCCGCCGCCGCCGAACATGTCGCCGAAGACATCGCCGAACACCTCGCTGAAGATGTCGTTGACGTCGTGGAACTGGCCGCCGCCCGGTCCGCCGCCGCCGCCGTTGACGCCGGCATGGCCGAAGCGGTCGTAGGCCGCCCGCTTCTGGGCGTCCGACAGGATCGAATAGGCCTCGTTGATCTCCTTGAAGCGGCCGCTGGCCTCCTCGCAACCGCCGTTGCGGTCGGGATGGTGCTCCATGGCGAGCTTGCGGAAGGCGGCCTTCAGGCCGGCTTCGTCGCAGCCGCGATCAACGCCCAGGATCTCGTAATAGTCCCGCATCAAATCGTCAGGGGCTCAGGAAACTGATGGAATGAAATTGGGATGGCCTCCGCCCGACTGCAAGGCTTGGCCGAGCGGGCGGAGGTCACTTTGTCCCGCGGAAGCGGCGGCGACGTCCCCAGTGGCGACCTTCTCGCATCGGGGGCTGAAGGTCGCCATGGGGCGCGTTGTCACGCCGACTTCTTGTCGTCGCCGTCGACTTCCTCGAACTCGGCGTCGACCACATCGTCGGCGCCGGCGTCGGAGGCCGGTTGCTCGCCGTCCTGGCCGCCGCCCTGCTGGGCCGCGTACATGGCCTCGCCGAGCTTCATGGAGGCCTGGATCAGCGCCTGGGTCTTGGCGGAGATCTCTTCGGCGTCCCCGCCGTCGATCACCGCCTTCAGGTCGTCGATCGCCGTCTGGATGGCGGCGCGGTCGGCTTCGCTGACCTTGTCGCCATGCTCGGCGAAGGCCTTCTCCGAGGAGTGCAGCACGGAGTCGGCCTGGTTCTTGGCCTCCACCGCCGCCTTGCGCTTCTCGTCCTCGGCCTTGTTGGACTCGGCTTCCTTGACCATGGCGTCGATGTCCGCGTCCGAAAGGCCGCCATTGGCCTGAATGCGGATCGACTGCTCCTTGGAGGTCGCCTTGTCGCGGGCCGAGACGTTGACGATGCCGTTGGCGTCGATGTCGAAGGTCACCTCGACCTGCGGCACGCCGCGCGGCGCCGGCGGGATGCCCACCAGGTCGAACTGGCCGAGCATCTTGTTGTCAGCCGCCATCGGGCGCTCGCCCTGGAAGACCCGGATGGTCACCGCCGACTGATTGTCGTCGGCGGTCGAGAAGGTCTGGCTGCGCTTGGTCGGGATGGTGGTGTTGCGCTCGATCAGCGGGGTGAACACGCCGCCCAGGGTCTCGATGCCCAGGGTCAGGGGCGTCACGTCCAGCAGCAGCACGTCCTTGACGTCGCCCTGCAGCACGCCGGCCTGGACCGCGGCGCCCAGCGCCACGACCTCGTCCGGGTTCACGCCGGTGTGCGGTTCACGGCCGAAGAACTCCTTCACCGTCTCCACGACCTTGGGCATGCGGGTCATGCCGCCGACCAGGATCACTTCGTCGATGTCGGACTTCTTGAGGCCGGCGTCCTTCAACGCCTGTTCGCAGGGCAGGATGGTCTTGGCGACCAGGTCCTCGACCAGGGCTTCCAGCTTGGCGCGCGACAGCTTGATGTTCAGGTGCAGCGGACCCGACGCGTTCATCGAGATGAAGGGCAGGTTCACTTCGTACTGGGTGGTGAAGGACAGCTCCTTCTTGGCCTTCTCGCCTTCTTCCTTCAGGCGCTGGAGGGCCAGCTTGTCCTTGCGCAGATCGACCGAGGTCTCCTTGCGGAACTCGTCCGCCAGGTAGTCGACCACCCGCATGTCGAAGTCCTCGCCGCCGAGGAAGGTGTCGCCGTTGGTCGACTTCACCTCGAAGACGCCGTCGCCGATCTCCAGGATCGAGACGTCGAAGGTGCCGCCGCCGAGGTCGTAGACGGCGATCTTCTTGCCTTCGTTCTTCTCAAGGCCGTAGGCGAGCGCCGCGGCGGTCGGCTCGTTGATGATCCGCAGGACTTCCAGGCCGGCGATCTTGCCGGCGTCCTTGGTGGCCTGGCGCTGGGCGTCGTTGAAATAGGCCGGAACGGTGATGACCGCCTTCTCGACCTTTTCGCCGAGGTGCTGCTCGGCCGCTTCCTTCATCTTCTGCAGGATGAAGGCCGAGACCTGCTGCGGGGAGTAGTCCTTGCCCTGGGCCTTGACCCAGGCGTCGCCGGTCGGGCCCTTGACGATCTCGTAGGGGACCATGTGGCGGTCCTTCTCGACCACCGGGTCCGACGCGTTGCGGCCGATCAGGCGCTTGATCGCGAAGAGGGTGTTGGACGGGTTGGTGACCGCCTGGCGCTTGGCGGGCTGGCCCACAAGGCGCTCGCCGTCTTCCAGGAAGGCGACGACGGAGGGCGTGGTCCGCGCGCCTTCGGCGTTCTCGATCACTTTCGGCGCCTTGCCGTCCATGATGGCGACGCACGAGTTCGTGGTGCCGAGGTCGATGCCGATGATCTTGCTCATAGAGAGTCTTGCTCGCTCCTAGTTGGCGGACGCCGTGTGGAAGCCTTCACGTGAAGCGCCTCTGGATGACGTCCCCGGTTCGATCAGGTCCCGGCCGGCCGTCCAAGGGATATCTGCCCCAAGGCCGACCGGCGTCGTGAGCCGATATGGGGAAAGATGGGGCCCCTGCAAGAGCGAATGTCCCCAACGCGGGCAAGGACATGGCTTCAGCCGCGCCGCCAGGCGGGCCGAATTCCGGCGTAAACCTCCGACCCGTGCGGGGTCGCGGCCCCGCGGGACGCCAGGAAGGCGTGCTGCACGACCATGGCCTGCTGCTCGATGTTGAGGCTGGCGAAGGCCGCCGCGCCGGACGGCTCGCCGGACAGGTCGTAGGCGTAGGCGGCGTCGGAATCCCCCGCCTTCAGCTTGGCCAGCAGCAGCCGCACCCCGTTCTGCGCCTGCCAGACGTGGGTGAGCTCGTGAACGAAGACGCTCTGGACGAACAGCGGCACGTCCGGAGCGGCGAAATCAAGCCGCGCGGCGCGGGCCGGCCAGACGATCAGGCCGGGGCCGGCGACGAAGGCGCGGGTCCACACCGGCAGGGCGAACAGCCGCACCCGGCCGGCGTCGAGGCCCTCGCCGAACATCTCGGCGGCCAGGGCGCATTCCCCGCCGGTCAGGCGGCGGGCGCGGAGCGGCTTCATGGTGGAGCGCATCGTCTCCATATTGGACCCCATGACGCTCGCCGCCGCCACCGGGTTCCGCCTGCTGCCCGCCCGCCTGGACGCCGCGGCCCAGGCGGCGCTGGCGGCCGAGGTGCTGGCCAGGGCCGCGGAGGCGCCGTTCGTCCGCCAGGCCACGCCGGGCGGCAAGGCCATGAGCGTCGAGACCACCAGCTTCGGGGCCCTCGGCTGGACCAGCGACCGCCGCGGCTATCGCTACGAACCGACGCACCCGGTCACCGGCGCGCCGTGGCCGGCCATCCCGCAGCCTCTGCTCGACCTGTGGGCCGAGCTGGCCGATCCGGCGACGCCGCCGGATTCCTGCCTGGTCAATTTCTACAGGGCCGGGGCGAGGATGGGCCTGCACCAGGACCGCGACGAGGCCGATTTCGGCTTTCCCGTGCTGTCGGTATCGCTCGGGGACACGGCGGTGTTCCGGCTGGGCGGGCCCGGGCGGGGCGACCCGACCACCGCGCTGAGACTGGCCTCGGGCGACGTCTGCCTGCTGGCCGGCGAGGCGCGGCTGTTCCACCACGGGATCGACCGGGTGCTGGCCGGCTCCTCCCGGCTGATCCCGGGCGGCGGACGGATCAACCTGACGCTCAGGCGGGCGGGCGCGGCCTAGAAACGCGGGCGCGCCCGGCTCAGAAGATCGGCTCTTCCGGCGGCGGGGTGACGCTGTCGAGCAGGTCGCC
>JAEYTM010000081.1 GCA_023434015.1 Pseudomonadota bacterium
GTCCGCGTCCGCCGGGCCGGAGACGGCCTCGCACCGGAACGCCACGCCGGCGGCCTCGGCCGCAGCGCGCAGCCCGGCGAGGGCCGCCGCGGCATCAAGGCGCCAGTCCTCGCGGGTCAGCAGGGCGACCGGAAAGGCGTCGGACAATCCGGGCGCGAGGCCCCTCGCCGTGTGGCCCGGGATCTCGGCGAGGTGCAGTCCCAGCCGGCCGGCGGCCGTCGAGATTCGCTCCAGCCAGGCCTCTCCGCCGACCGCCATCGCCCCCGTGCGATCGACATACAGGCCCGCCCGCGCCTCCAGTTCCGGCCAGAGGTCACGCGCGGCCAGCAGCAGGTCGAAGTGCGCGGCGGCCTGGCCGTCGAGCACCGCCTCGAACACCGGCGCCAGCATGCCCGCGGCCACGCCAGAGGCGTTGGCCAGCGGCTCGGCGGGGTCGCAGACCGTCACCACGTGCCCCGCGTCGGCCAGAGCCAGCGCGCAGCTCAGCCCCCGGGCGCCCGCGCCCGCCACCGTGATCTTCGCAGCCTTCGTCATGCGCCTAACGACCCGGACCGGCAGGGAAAATCAAGGCCGCGCCGCATCGGAACCGCTCCCGCAGGCGCGGGTTTTCCCGCCATGGCCGAAGCCCTTGATCCCGCCGTCCCGCCCGCCATCGACGACCTGGCCCGCTTCGTGCTGCGCGAAGCTTGCGACCGGGGCCTGAGACTCGCCACCGCCGAAAGCTGCACCGGCGGGCTGCTGGCCTCCCTGCTCACCGATATTCCCGGCCAGTCGCACGCCTTCGAACGCGGCTTCGTCACCTACACCGACGAGGCCAAGCGCGAGATGCTGGGGGTCGCCGAGGAGATCCTCTCCACCGACGGGGCGGTGTCGGAGCGATGCGCCGTCGCCATGGCTGAGGGCGCACTGGCCGCCTCCCGTGCGGACATTGCGGGATCGATCACCGGCTTTGCGGAGGGCGCGCCGGGCCACCCCCCCGGCCAGGTGCATTTCGCCTGCGCCCGAAAGGGCCGGCCGACACGGCATCGTCTGGTCTGTTTCGGCGACGTCGGCCGCGCCGAGGTGCGGCTGCGCGCGCTGGGCGTCGCTCTGGCGATGATGCGTGACCAGATGGTGCAGGCGCCGAGCGTCGACGCCGCCTAACCTGCCGCGCGCGCCGGCGGGTGGACGGAGCCCCAGCCCTGGTGCCACTCGGGCTCGCCGGCATAGCGCTGGGCCAGGAAGTCGACGAAGGCGCGCACCTTGGCCGCCAGGTGCCGCGCATGCGGATAGACAGCGTGGACGTAGATCATCTCCGGCTCGAAATTGCATAGCACCGGCGTCAACAGGCCCGCCCGCAGGTCGTCGGCCGCCGCGAACGCCGGCGTGCGGGTGATGCCGAAGCCGGCCCGCGCCGCCGCGACGCAGGCGTCGGCCCCGGTGAACCGCAACCGTCCGTGGACCCGCACGTCGCGGTAGTCGCCATAGCCTCCAAAACGCCAGACCCGAGGATCGGCCATGTTGCTGTCGAGGATCGCCTCGTGGCCGGCGAGGTCGTCGAGCGTCTGGGGGGCGCCGTGCTTGGCCAGATAATCCGGGGCGGCGCAGGTCACCATGCGGACGGCCGCCAGGCGGCGAGCGACCAGGGAGGAATCCGCCAAAGAGCCGATCCGGACAGCCACGTCGAAGCCTTCCTCCACCAGATTGACCAGGCGATCGGTGGATGACACCTCCAGGGACACGTCCGGATAGGCGGTGGCGAAGTCCAGCAGCGCCGGGGTGAGCTGACTTGCGCCGAACGACATCGGCGCCGATATCTTCAACAGGCCGCGCGGGCCGCTCTGGTCGCGCACCGAGCTTTCGAGGCTCTGGAAGTCCTCCAGCACCTGGCGCGCGCGTTCCAGGTAGGCGCGGCCGGTGTCTGTGAGCGACACGTCCCGCGTAGTGCGGTTCAGCAGTCGCGCCCCCAGGCGGTTCTCCAGCCGGGCGACCAGCTTGGAGACCTGCGCGCCGGACACGCCCAACCGACGCGACGCCTGGGTGAAACTGCGGGCGTCCGCGACGGCGGCGAAGGCGGCGATCTCGTCCACACGGTCCATGGCATTGCTTCCCGTTCGGAAGCATAGTTGTGCATCACGAGGCGATTATCAACGCAACGCTGCAACCTCATCTGTGTTTTCCAATCGCAGTGAGGAGTCCCCCATGTCGCAGCCCCGCACCGTCGCCGTCATCGTCGGCAGCCTTCGCAAGGATTCCGCCAGCCGGAAGATCGCCAAGGCCATCGCCGCCCTGGCTCCGCAGGATCTCGCCTTCCGCTTTGTGGAGATCGGCGACCTGCCGCATTACGACCAGGACCTGGAGACCGACGCACCGCCCGCGGCCTGGACGCGGTTCCGTGGTGAAGTGGCGGACGCGGACGCCGTCCTGTTCGTCACCCCCGAATACAACCGCTCGGTTCCCGGCGCGCTGAAGAACGCCATCGACGTCGGCTCGCGGCCCTGGGGCCAGGCCGTCTGGAACCAGAAGCCCGCAGCCGTCGTCTCCACCTCCGCCGGCGCCCTGGGCGGCTTCGGCGCCAACCATCACCTGCGCCAGGCGCTGAGCTTCTTCAGCATGCCGGTGCTGGGCCAGCCGGAAGCCTATGTCGGCAACTCCCTGAGCCTGTTCGACGAGACCGGCGAGCTCACCAACGAGACCACCGCCGAGTTCCTGCGCGGCTTCGCCCAGACCTTCGCCACCTTCGTGGAAGCCAACGCGCGCCCGCGCGCCGCTCGCGAGGCGGCCTGAGGACGCCGCGATGACGCTGCCGACCTATTTCATCCCCCACGGCGCGGGCCCCTGTTTCTTCATGGAGTGGATCCGCGGGCCGGCGGACACCTGGGATCGCACCGCCGCCTGGCTCAAGGGCCTGGTGGCGGACCTTCCCGAGCGCCCCAAGGCCATCCTGATGATCTCCGGCCACTGGGAGGCGTCTACCTTCACCGTCGGCTCCTCGCCCCGCCCGCCGATGATCTACGACTACGGCGGCTTCCCGGAGCATACGTACCGTCTGAGGTTCGACGCCCCCGGCTCACCGCAACTGGCGGCGCGGGTGCGCGAACTGCTGGGCGCAGCGGGCTTCCCGACCGCGGAGGATACGCAGCGGGGCTATGACCACGGCGTCTTCGTGCCGCTGATGCTGGTGACGCCCGAGGCCGATATCCCGGTCGTGCAGCTCTCCCTGCGCGGCGACCTGGACCCGGCCGCGCACCTGGCCGCGGGCCGGGCGCTGGCGCCGCTGCGTCAGGAGGGGGTGCTGATCGTGGGCTCGGGGATGAGCTGGCACAACATGCGGGGCTTCACCCCGGCGTACACGGCCAAATCGGCCGAATTCGACGCGTGGCTCTCGCAGGCCATGGCCGACCCGGAGCGGCGCGAACCCGCTCTCCTCGACTGGAGCGGGGGTCCCTACGCCCGCGAGGCCCATCCGCGCGAGGAGCACCTGGCGCCCTTGTTCGTCGCCGCCGGCGCCGCCGCGGGCGAGCCAGGCCGCACAGCCTTCCGCGACCAGGTGATGGACGTGGTGGTCTCGGCCTACGCGTTCGGCGATACGGCCACGGCCTAACCGCCCCCGCCCGCCGTCAGGTGGTGCAGGACGATGCCGCTGGTGGTGGCGACGTTCAGGCTGTCGAAACCGTTCGCCATCGGTATGCGCACCGTCGTCGTCCGCGCCAGCACCTCCGCCGGCAAACCCGGGCCTTCCGCCCCGAACAGGACGGCGGTCCGGGCGGCTGGCCGGACCGCCGCCAGTTCGAACACTCCCTGAGGCGACAGGGAGACCACCTCCAGCCCCGCGGCTTCAAGCACCTCGACCATGTCCGCGCCGCGCGGCAGTTGCGCGTAGGGCATGGTGACGGCCGCCCCGACCGAGACCCGGATCGCCTTGCGGTACAGCGGATCGCAGCAGTCGGCGTCGAGCAGCACGGCGTCCGCCCCGAAGGCCGCGGCGTTGCGGAAGATACCGCCAAGGTTGTCGTGATTGCCGATGCCCGACAACGCGACCACCACCGCCCTGTCCGGCAGGTCGCCGAGCAGGGTCGCCGGCTCCAGCGCCCTGCGCTCGCCCAGGGCCAGAATTCCCCGGTGGATGTGGAAGCCGACGATGGCGTCCATCACCGCCTGGCCTGCCGCATAGATCGCGACGCCCTGCGGCAGCTGGCCCAGCAGGGCCGACAGGGCCGCCGCGCGCTTCTGCGCCACCAGCACCGAGCGCAGCGGATGGCGGCCGGTGCGGACCAGCTTTTCCAGCACCACCTGCCCCTCGGCGACGAACAGCCCCCCACGGCCCACCAGATCGCGCTCGCGCACGTCGCGGTAGCCCTCGATGCGCGGGTCTTCCGGGTCCTCGATCAGGACGATCGGCGACACGCGGCCTACCAGATCAGCACGCGGTCGGCGGGCGCCAGGTAGAGCGCCTGGCCCGGCTGCACCTGGAAGGCGGGGTACCAGGCGTCGAGGTTGCGCACCGTCTGGGCGCGGTACGGGCCCGGGGAGTGCACGCCGGTGACCACGGCGCGGCGCAGGGTGGCCTCGCGGTACTTGGAGCGGTAGTTTTGCGCCCATCCGAGGAAGAAGCGCTGGTCAGCGGTAAAGCCGTCGATGACCGGGGCCGGGCGGCCGTTCAACGACAGCTGGTAGGCGTCATAGGCCGCGGCCAGGCCGGCCACGTCGGCGATGTTCTCGCCCAGCACCTGCTCGCCATTGAGCTTCAGGTCGGGGAACACCTTATAGGCGCTGTACTGGTCGGCGAGCTGTTTCGCGCGGCTCTTGAACTGCGCCATGTCCTGCGGCGTCCACCAGTTGCGCAGGTTGCCGTCGGCATCGAACTGGGCGCCCAGGTCGTCGAAGCCATGGCTGACCTCGTGGCCGATGACACCGCCGATGGCGCCGTAGTTGATCGCCGCGTCCGCGTTGGGATCGAAGAAGGTCGGCTCCAGGATCGCAGCGGGGAAGATGATCGAGTTCTGGCTGGGCGCGAACAGGGCGTTGACCGTCTGCGGTGTCATGAACCACTCGCCGCGATCCACCGGCTGACCCAGCTTTGCGACGTTGCGGCGGTATTCGAAAAACTCCGCGCGCTGGGCGTTGCCGTAGGCGTCGCCGCGGACGATCTGCAGGCCGGTGTAATCCCGCCACCGGTCAGGATAGCCGACGTAGACGCGGAAGTTGGCCAGCTTGGTCTTGGCCGCCGCCTTGGTCTGCGGCGTCATCCAGTCGATCCGGTCGATCCGGTGCGAGAAAGCGGTGAGGACGTTCTGCGCCATCTCCGCAACCTGAGTCTTGGCTTCCGGCGAGAAGTGCTTCTCGACGTAGAGCTTTCCGACCGCTTCGCCGAGCGCGCCGCTGGTGTTGTCCACCGCCCGTTTCCAGCGCTCGCGCTGCTGCGGCGTGCCGGAGAGCGCCTTGCCGTTGAAGGCGAAATGCTCGTCGACGAACGCCTTGGAGAGGTTCGGGGCGCCGCGCTCGACGGCATGGAACGCCAGATAGTCCTTCCACGCCTGCAGGGGCTCGCTGGCGGTCAGCTTCGAAAGGCCGGCGATGGCGCTGTCCTGCCAGGCGCCGAAGCGCGGCTGGTCGGCGAGACCCGCCGCCGCGAGGAAGGCCATCCAATCCAGGCCGGGAGCCCTGCGCGCCAGATCCTCGCGCGTCCAGATCGTGTTGGCGCGTGTGATGTCGGAGGTCTGGTCGACGGTCCAGTGCGTCCGGGCGATGGCGGTCTCCAGCGCCAGAACCCTGGCGGCGCGGGCCTCGACATCCGCATATCCGGCCAGCCGCAGCATGTTGGCGATGTGGGCCACGTACTGCGCCCGAAGCTCGACGTAGCGCGGCGCGTCGCCGAGATAATACTCCCGGTCAGGCATCCCGAGTCCGCCCTGCATCAGATAGGGCCGGTACTTGGCGGTGTCGTCGAGGTCCTCGGCGACCCAGAGGCCGAAGAGCCGGTCGGTGTAGAAGTCGGTGGCGTTCAGCGCATCCACATCCGCGCGCAGGCTGGCGCCGAGCTCGCGCGACAGGTCGCTCCGGCTGGCGATGGCGCCGATACGCTCCAGTTCCGGCTTCAGCGGCGCGGCGCCCTTCTGCTCGATTCCCGCCTCGTCCATGAAGCTCGCGTAGAAGTCGCCGATTTTACGCGCTTCCGACCCCTCCGGCGCGGGCGAACTGGCCGCCGCCTCGATGATCGCCTGGGTGCGCTTGGCGGCCGTCTCGGCGATGACCGCGAAGGAGGTCAGGTTCGAGCGGTCGGCGGGGATCTCCGTCGCCTTCACCCAGGCGCCGTTGGCGTAGGAGAAGAAGTCCTCGCCCGGCGCGACCGAGCGGTCCATGGCGCTGAGGTCGTAGCCGAACGGCGGATATTGCGGCGCGGGCGCAGACGCCGCCTCGGCGACATTGGCCGGCGGCGGGGGACTGGCGGTGGCGCAGCCGCTCAGCAGAGCCGCGACAGAGACGGCCACGAACCAGGACGGGCGGACAATCATGCGAAAAGGCTCCCTGGCGCGGCGCGGCCGCGCATGTTTGGCACGTCATACACCCGGGAAGCGTTCTGGCGAGCCTTAAGCCTTTGTCATTTTGCCGGATCGTTCTCCAAACCGTCGAGAACCGGGGCAATTTCTTCCAGCAGCTCGCGAGCCAGGAAACCCAGGCGCCCGATCCGGCGGCTGAGCCGCAGCCCCGCCTGGCCGTGCAGATAGACGCCCCACACGGTGGCCTGGGCCAGGGAGGCGCCGCGGGCGAGCAAGCCGGTGATCACCCCCGCCAGCACGTCGCCCGAACCCGAGGTCGCCAGGCCGACGGCGTCGCTGTCGTGGCGCCAGGCCGATCCCTCCGGGGTCACGACAAAGGTGACCGCCCCTTTTAACGCGATCACCGCCTGAAGCCGTGCGGCCGCCTCCCGCGCGGCGCCGAGCGGATCGGCCTCCACCGCCGCCTTGGGGCGATCGAGCATGGCGGCCATCTCTCCGGCGTGCGGGGTCAGCACAAGCCGGCCGCCCTTGGCCCGTGCGCGGGCGGGATCGGCGGTCAGGCCGACCATCGCGGCGGCGTCGGCCACCATCGCGGGCACTTCGGCCTCGGCCATCCGCAGGGCGAGTTCTCCGGCCAGGGCCTCGTTGAGCATCCCCGGCCCGATCACCGCCGCGTCGCAACCGGCCAGGGCGACCGCCAGGTCGCTGGTCGCCTCGGCGGCGAGTTCCCCGCCCTGCGTCTCCGCCGCCGGGATCACCCGCGCCTCCGGCAAGGCCAGGGCCAGGGGTACGGCCAGGCTGCGCGGCGCCCCGACCTGCA
>JAEYTM010000115.1 GCA_023434015.1 Pseudomonadota bacterium
GCGTTGCAGCGATTTCCAGCGACGCTCGGTGAAGAAGTCGCCGGGCTCGGCCTGCTCCAGCCCTTCGGCCTTCGAAAAGGCGTCGGCGCCGTCGCCGATCAGGAAGACGTGGGACGATCGTTCCATCACCGCCCGGGCCAGGCTGATCGGATGGCGCGTGCGCGTCACCCCGGCCACGGCCCCCGCCCGCATCCCCCGCCCGTCCATGATGGCGGCGTCCAGCTCGTTGCGGCCGTCGGCGGTGAAGGCCGCCCCGCGGCCGGCGTTGAACAGCGGCTCGTCCTCCAGCAGCCGGATCGCCGCCTCGACGGCGTCGAGCGCCGCGCCCTGCCGGCGCAGCACGGCCGCACCGGTTTCCGTCGCGCGCGAGATCGCCGCCCGGTAGGCGGTCTCCTGCTCGGGGCGCAGCAAGCTGCGCTCGATGCTGCCTGCACCGCCGTGCGCCACGATCGCCCATTTCGGCGCGGTCCGCGCCGCCGTTCCCGTCGTCATCGTCGACACCGCCACAAAAGCCCGGAAATCCGCACTCAGCCGCCCTTCGCGGGAAGCACGCCGCGGCGCATCTGGTCGGCCTCGATGGATTCGAACAGGGCTTTGAAATTGCCCTCGCCGAAGCCCTCGTTGCCCTTGCGCTGGATCAGCTCGAAGAAGATCGGGCCGATCATGTTCTCGGTGAAGATCTGCAGCAGCAGACCCTGCCCTTCGGTCGGTGCGCCGTCGACCAGTATCCGGTCGGCCTGCAGCCGCTGGACGTTCTCGCCGTGGCCCGGCACCCGGGAGTCGAGCTGTTCATAATAGGTGTCCGGGGTGTCCTGGAACCGGACGCCGCCCTCGCGCATCGTCTCCACGGCGTGGAAGATGTCAGGCGTGCCCAGCGCCACGTGCTGGATGCCCTCGCCCCTGTAGTCGCGCAGGAACTCCTCGATCTGCGAGTGCTCGTCCTGGCTTTCGTTCAGCGGGATGCGGATCTTGCCGCAGGGGCTGGTCATGGCCTTCGAGAACAGGCCGGTCTGCGCGCCCTCGATGTCGAAATAGCGGATCTCCCGGAAGTTGAAGATGCGCTCGTAGAAGTCCGCCCACCTGGCCATGTTTCCGCGGAACACATTGTGGGTCAGGTGGTCGATGTAGGTCAGGCCTTTCGAATTCCGCGCCGCCTCTTTCGCCGCGCCAGGGATCGGGACGAAGTCGACGTCGTAGATCTCCTGCGCGCCGTAGCGATCGACGAGATAGAGGTTCGAGCCGCCGATCCCCTCGATCGCCGGGATGTTCAGCTCCATCGGCCCGACGAGGCCCTGCACCGGGGTCGCCCCGCGCTCGACGGCCAGGGCCAGCGCCCGGGCGGCGTCCTTCACCCGGAAGGCCATGGCGTTGGCGGACGGACCATGCACCTCGCGGAAGTCGGCCGGCTGGCCCGAGGGCTCCATGTTGAGGATGAAGTTGATGTCGCCCTGCCGGAAGCGCAGCACGTTCTTCGACCGGTGCCTGGCCACCGCCGTGAAGCCCATCAGCTCGAAGAGGCCTTTCAGCCGCTCGGGCTCGGGCGAGGTGAATTCGACGAACTCGAAGCCGTCGGTCCCCAGCGGGTTGTCGAAAAGGTCCTGGCCCGCGCTCGTCGCCTGGAGGGTCATCGGCAAATCTCCTGTTCCGCCGATAGTATCATCTGAAACGAATGTCGGGTAGCCAAGACAAGGCCCCCGCCGCCTGCTAGCAGAACGCTCAACCGTCCCTTCTGGATCGCCGATGTTCCGCAAACTGTACGACTGGGTCATGCGTCTGGCCGGCTCGCGTCACGCACCGCGCTCGCTCGCCGTCATCTCCTTTGCGGAGAGCTCCTTCTTCCCGATCCCGCCGGACGTGATGCTGGCTCCGATGGTGCTGGCCCGGCCGCAGAAAGCCTTCGTCTACGCCGGCATCTGCACCATCGCTTCGGTGCTCGGCGGCCTCCTGGGCTACGCCATCGGCGTCTGGCTGGAGCCGGTCGGCTACGCGATCCTCAGGGTCTTCGGCCATCCGGAAGGGCCGGCCGAATTCCAGAAGTGGTTCGACCAGTGGGGGCTGATGGTCATCCTGATCAAGGGACTGACGCCCATCCCCTACAAGCTGGTGACCATAACCGCCGGCCTGGCGCGCTTCGACCTGTTCACCTTCATCTGGGCCTCGCTGGTCACCCGCGGCGCCCGCTTCTTCCTGGTGGCGGCCATCCTGAAGTACTTCGGCCCGGCCATGCTGGCCGAGTTCGAACGGCGGATGACTCTCTACGGAATCCTCGGCCTGGTGCTGCTGGTTGGCGGCGTCGTGGCGCTGAAGGTCTTTGGCTGAGCGGCGATTTGGGCTCATATCGGCCCCGATGCTGAACCCGCTTCTAGATCGCTGGCGCCTCTGCGCCCTCCTGGCCGCCGCCGCCATGCTGGCGACGGCCCACGCCTTCCAGACCTTCGGCGGCTATGCGCCCTGCAGCCTGTGCCTGCGCCAGCGCGAGGTCTATTGGGTGGCCGCCGCGATCGCCGCCGCCTTCATGGTCATCGTCCGCCTGCCCGGCGGGCCCCGCTGGCGCGAGGCGAGCTGCTGGCTGCTGGGCCTGGTGTTCCTGGCCGGCGCCGGGGTCGCCGCCTACCACGCCGGGGCGGAATGGAAGTTCTGGCCCGGCCCGACCACCTGCGCCAGCGCCGGGGCGACCAGCGTCAGCCCCGAGGCCATGGCCGCCCTGCTCGACGGCGCGCGCATCCGCCCGCCGGCCTGCGACGAGGCCGCCTGGGTGTTCGCCGGCCTGTCCATGGCCGGCTGGAACGTGCTGGTCTCCCTGGCGCTCGTCGTCCTCAGCGCCCTGGCCGCCCTGCGCGAACGGAGCAAGCGATGAGCGACAAGCCGGTTCCCCCGCGTCCCGGCCACGGGGCGAGCGCCCGGCGGCTGGCCGAGATCCTGCGCGTCGACCATGCCGGCGAACTGGGCGCGGTCTCCATCTACCGCGGCCAGCGCGCCGTGCTCGGCGCCGCGCCGGGCCATGAACGGATCGCCGGCCAGCTCGCCGAGATGGAAGGCCACGAGGCCGAGCACCTGGCGCGCTTCGACCGCCTGCTGACCCAGCGCCGGGTGCGGCCGACCGCCCTGGCGCCGGTCTGGCGGCTGGCCGGCTTCGCCCTGGGCGCCGGCACCGCCCTGATGGGCGACAAGGCGGCCCACGCCTGCACCGAGGCGGTGGAGACGGTGATCGAGGAACACTACGCCGGCCAGGTGGCCGAACTCGCCGACCGCGAACCCGAACTCGCCGCGGAGCTGGAGCAGTTCCGCCAGGAGGAGCTCGCCCACCGTGACCTCGCCCGCGACGAGGGCGCCCGCGACGCCCCGGGCTACGCCCTGCTGTCGGCGATCATCCGCACCGGCTGCCGCACGGCGATCAAGATCAGCGAGAAGGTCTGAGGCGAGACGCCCGCCTACCGCGGGTCGGCCGGCAAGGCGTCGATCCGGCCGTTGTCGGGCGTCTCGCCCTGCACGGTCACGACGGCCGGGGCGAGGCTCGGCTCGTCCTGCCGCCGGACGATGAACACCGTCGCCAGCAGCACCAGGCCGATCACCACCCACAGCCACACCTTCGCCCGTCCCCCGGGCTCGGTGACCAGGTCCGGCGCGGCGGTTTCGGGTTTGGTTTCTTTTGGATCGCTCATGGCTCCAGTCTGGGTCCTCGCGCCGCCCGCCGCAACGCCCCGCTTTCGCCTTCCACTTCCCATGTCCGGTTGAACCGATCCGCGAACGCACGCAGGGCGGAGTCGCGCCGCGCTTAAAGTTCTGCTTTTGTTCACGCCAAGGAGGCGGCGATGGCGGACGGCGAGGCATATCGGATCGGGATCGGC
>JAEYTM010000126.1 GCA_023434015.1 Pseudomonadota bacterium
GTGCGCCGCCACCACGGCGGCGCGGTCGTGGCGAGCTGCGGTGATCGAAGCCGAGGAGCGGGCGAAGACCGGATCGCCCGCCTTCGTCTACCAGCTAGACTGGGCGACACTGAAGGACGGCGGCCGCTTCGGCGCGCCGCACGCCTCGGATATCCAGCTGGTGTTCGACAACATCGACAAGCCCGGCGCCACGGCGGTAGGGCCCACCGCCCAGGCGATGGCCGACCAGATGAGCGAGGCCTTCATCGCCTTCGCCCGCAGCGGCGATCCGAACACGGCGGAGATCCCGCGGTGGGAGTCCTACAGCTTACCCCGACGCCAGACGATGGTGTTCGACGTCCCATCGCACCTGGAGGACGATCCGCGCGGCGCGGAGCGTCGGCTGTTCGCCAAGGTCCCCTACGTCCAGCCCGGGACGTAGGGGCCTTTCGCGTCCTAGCGGATGACCCGCGCGCCCTTGGACTTGATCACCGCCTCGACTTCCTTGGCGTTGACCATGGACGTGTCGCCCGGAGTGGTCATGGCCAGGGCCCCGTGGGCGGCGCCGTATTCCACCGCCATCTGCGGGCCGAGACCCTCCAGGAAGCCGTAGGCGACGCCCGAGGCGAAGCCATCGCCGCCGCCGACCCGGTCGTAGATCTCCAGGTTATCGCGGGTGATCGACTGATAGAACTTGCCGTCGGCCCACAGCACCGCCGACCAGTCGTTGACGCTAGCGGTCTTGGCGTTGCGCAGGGTCGTCGCCGCCACCTTGAAGTTGGTGAAGTGCGCCGTGCAGCTCTCGATCATCTTCTGGAAGTTCGCCGGGTCGATGTCGGAGATGTGCTCATCGAGTCCCTCGACCTCGAAGCCGAGGCAGGCGGTGAAGTCCTCCTCGTTGCCGATCATAACGTCGACGTAGCGGGCGATCTCGCGGTTGACCCGCTGGGCCGCGTCCTTGCCGCCCTGGCTCTTCCACAGGGACGGGCGGTAGTTGAGGTCATAGGAGACGACGGTCCCGTACTTGCGCGCCACCTCGACCGCCTCGATCACCGCCTCGGCGGTGTTGGGGGCCAGGGCCGCGAAGATGCCGCCGGTGTGGAACCAGCGCACGCCTTCCTCGCCGAACAGCTTCTCCCAGTTCACCTCGCCCGGGCGGATCTGCGAGGCGGCGGAGTTGCCGCGGTCGGAGTTGCCCAGGGCCGGGCGGACGCCGAAGCCCTTCTCGGTGAAGTTCAGGCCGACGCGGGTGTTGCGGCCCAGGCCGTCGAACTCGCGCCAGATGACGTGGGAGGTGTCGACGCCGCCCTGCATCATGAAGTCCTCGACCAGCCAGCCGAGGTCGTTGATCGGCAGGGCCGTGACCACGGCGGCCCGTTTGCCCCAGCATTTGCGCATGGCGCGGGCGACGTTGTATTCGCCGCCGCCTTCCCAGACCTGGAAGCTGCGCGCGTTGCGGACGCGGCCGAAGCCGGGGTCGAACCGCAGCATGACCTCGCCGAAGGACACGCAGTCCCACTTCGTTTCCGAGACGGGACGGATGTTCAGCACGTTGTCGGCCATGTCTAGCGGGCCCCCTTGATGGTCTTGATCAGTTGCACGGTGTCGCGGACGCGCTTTTCGATGCCGTCGTAGTCCTTGGCGTCGAGCAGGGCCTTGGTGACGAGGTTCGAGCCGATGCCGCAGGCGACGATGCCGGCGCCGAACCAGGCGCGCAGCGACTCCTCGGTCGCCTCGACACCGCCCGTCGGCATGATCCGGGTCCAGGGCATGGGGCCGAGCACGTTCTTGACGAACTCAGGGCCGCCCACCGTGCCGCCGGGGAACACCTTGACGATCTCGCAGCCCAGTTCCTGGGCGTAGCCGATCTCGGAGGCGGTGCCGCAGCCGGGGCTGTAGGGGATCATCCGGCGGTTGCAGACCTTGGCGACCTCGGCGTTGAGCAGCGGCCCCACGACGAACTTGGCGCCGTTGGCGATGTAGAGGCCGGCGGTCGGCGCATCGACGATCGAGCCGACGCCCATGATCACGCTCGGGTCGGCCTTGGCGAAGTGGCGGGTGACCTCGAGGAACACGTGGCTGGCGAAGTCGCCGCGGTTGGTGAACTCCACGCACTTGGCCCCGCCGTTGGCGCAGGCCTGGATGACCTTCGAGCAGACCTCGACGTCCGGGTGGTAGAAGACCGGGATAACCCCCTGGTCCATCATCGCGGTCAGTACGGACAGGCGGTCTTTGCTCACCTTTATACGCTCCCTAATGCTCGCCGTTACGGCGTTATGCGGCTCCTTAGCGGGCCAGCCATCCGCCGTCGACCGGCACGATGGCACCGTGCATGTAATCAGACGCCCGGCTGGCCAGGAAGACCGCCGCGCCCGCCAGGTCGGCCGGCTCGCCCCACCGCCCGGCGGGAATACGGGCGAGGATGTCGCGGTTGCGGGTCTCGTCCGCCTGCAGGGCGGCGGTGTTGTTGGTCGCAAAATAGCCGGGGGCGATGGCGTTGACGTTGATCCCGCGGCCCGCCCATTCATTGGCCAGCAGCTTGGTCAGCCCCGCCAGCCCGCTCTTGGCGGCCGTGTAGGAGGCGATGCGGATTCCGCCTTGGAACGACATCATCGAGGCGATGTTGACGACCTTGCCGCCGCGGCCGGCGTCGACCCAGCGCCGGGCGACCGCCTGCGACAGGAAGAAGACCGACTTCAGGTTGGTGTCGATGACCGCGTCCCAGTCCTCCTCGGTGAAGGTCAGGGCGTCGCTGCGGCGGATGGTGCCCGCGTTGTTGATCAGGATGTCGATCTCGCCGGCCGCGAAAGCCTGTTCGACCGCGCCCGCGATGGGGGCGGTCGAACCGAAGTCGGCGGAGACGGCCGTGAAGCGGCGGCCGAGCGCCTCCACCTTGGCGGCGGTCTCGGTCGGCGCGCTGCGCCCCATGGCGACGATGTCGGCGCCGGCCTGCGCCAGCCCCACGGCGATGCCCTGGCCAATCCCGGTGTTGGCGCCGGTGACGAGGGCGGTGCGGCCTTCCAGGCTGAACGGGTTCACGGTCATCACTTCAGCTGGCAGATGTCGAGGACGTTCATGTCGGTGTAGTCGAGGTTCTCGCCGCCCATCGCCCAGATGAAGGCGTAGTTGCTGGTGCCCGAACCCATGTGGATCGACCAGGGCGGGGACATCACCGCCTCGTCGTTGGCCATGACGATGTGGCGGGCCGAGTCCGGCTCGCCCATGAAGTGGAAGACGCGCTCGTCCTCCTTCAGGCCGAAATAGAAATAGACCTCAGAACGACGGTCGTGCAGGTGCGGCGGCATGGTGTTCCACACGCTGCCGGTCTTCAGGATGGTCAGGCCGAGCAGCAGTTGGGCCGAACGGCAGGTGGCCGGCACCACCAGCTGGTAGATAGTCCGCTCGTTGGACGTCTCCAGCGAGCCGCGCTCGAGCGGCACGGCCTGTGCGATGGAGATCTGCCGCGTCTCGAAACGGGCGTGGGCGGGGGTCGAGACGAGATAGAATTTGACCGGCGCGGCGTCGGAGCCCTCGAACAGCACCTCCGCCGAGCCCATCGCCACATAGAGGCAGTCCTTGGGAGCCAGGGTGTAGACCTGGCCGTCGACCGTCACCCGGCCAGGGGTTTCCGACACATTGACCACGCCCAGTTCGCGCCGCTCCAGGAACGGATGGCCCGCGGCGGAGGCGGGCTCTGTCTGGTCGGGCAACCGCAGAGCCGCGCCCGCGGCCATCGCGCCGCCGACGACGAAGCGCTCGTTGTGGGAGTAGTTGAGGACGATCTCGCCGGGAGCGAACAGGCCGTCCATCAGATAGCGGGCGCGCAGGGCGTCGTTGTCGGCGCCCTGCATCATATCCGGATGGGTGGCGTGATAGGTTTTCTTGAACAAGGCTTGTCCTCCCAATCGACATCCGCGGCGCAGCGGCCCGGAACGCCGCACGCCTTATAGCCTAGAATTTTGGCTTTGACCGCCAAATGGGTAACCGGTGTCATAGACGGAGGCAAGCCCGCGCTTCGGGTGGGTGTCCCGCGGCTCGAAACGCCAAATTGACACCGGTTACCTGTTCGCTCAATCTGGCGCGCGGCGGCGATCCGTGCTCAAGGCCGCCGGCGGGCGAAAGCGCGCGACCGTGAGGGAGGGCCGCAAAGGCCCCTCCGTAAAATACGCCGAACAGGGCGGAGGAACATAAGCGTGACAGTCGAGGCGGGGCGGCCCGCAAGCGGTTTCGACCCAGCATCCATCGCCGGGCGCTTCGTGCAGGCGCGACGGGAGGCGGAGCGCCTTTCGGAGTTTCCGGGGGGCGTGCTGCCCGACAATCTGGCGCAGGCCTACGCCTGCCAGGACGCCGCCATCGCCCAGTGGCCGGACGAGATCGTCGGCTGGAAGGTGGGCCGGATCCCGCCGGCCCTGCAGGCCGAACTGGGCGCCGACCGGGTCATGGGTCCGGTGTTCCGGCGCAACCTGTGGATCGCCTCCGACGAAATCCCGACGCCACTGCCCATCATCCCCGGCGGTTTCGCGGCGGTTGAGGCCGAGTACATCTTCCGGATGGGCGCGGACGCTCCCGCCGGCAAGACCGACTGGACGCCGGCCGAGGCTCTGGAGCTGGTCGAGGCCGAACTCGTCGGCGTCGAGCTGGCCGGCAGCCCGCTGGCGTCGATCAACGCCCTTGGCCCGAAGGCGGTCGCCTCGGACTTCGGCAACAACGGCGGCCTGATTCTCGGCAAGGAAATCCCCGACTGGCGCAGCCTGTCGCAGGACGGTCCCGTCTGCGAAACCTGGATGGACGGCGTTCTGGTCGGTCGCGGCGCCCCGACGGACATTCCCGGCACGCCGGCGGCTTCGCTGGCCTTCCTGCTCGCGACGGCTGCGGCCCGCGGGCGGCCTCTGAAACGCGGCCACCTCGTGACAACAGGTGCGGCCACGGGAATTCATGATATCGAGGTTCGACAAGCGGCTCGAATCCGCTTCGCCGGCGTGGACGAGATCAGCTGCTACGGACAGGCTGCCCTCCCCGCCGGAGACCTGGGAGGAAACCAACTTGAGCATGAGCCCGCCCCTTGAGGTGACGCCTCCGGCCGCCGGCCGTTACCGCTACCTCGTCGTAGCGTTGCTGTTCACGGCCATGGTGATCAACTACGTCGATCGCCAGATGATCGGCCTGCTGAAAGCCGATCTCACAGCCGAGTTCGGCTGGAGCGAAATGGACTACGCCGACCTGGTGCTGTGGTTCCAGGCCGCCTACGCGATCTCCTACCTCGCCTTCGGTCGGGTGATGGACAGGATCGGCGCCCGCTGGGGCTTCGGCATCGCCTTCCTGATCTGGCAGGTCGCCCACATCGCCCACGCCGGCGCCAGGGGCATGACCGGCTTCCTGGTGGCCCGCGCCTTCCTTGGCATCGGCGAAGGCGGCGCCTTCCCGGGCGGCATCAAGGCCGTGACCGAGTGGTTTCCAAAGAAGGAGCGGGCCTTCGCCACCGGCCTGTTTAACGCCGGGACCAATATCGGCGCCATCCTCACACCGTTGATCGTCCCAGCCATCACCCTGGCCTACGGCTGGCGGGCGGCGTTCATCATCACCGGCGTCGCCGGCCTGATCTGGCTGCCGCTCTGGCTGCTGGTCTACCGCAAGCCGCGCGAGCATAAGAAGGTCAGCCAAGCCGAGATCGCCTATATCGAGAGCGATCCGCCGGACACGGTCGAGAAGATCAAGTGGACCCGCCTCCTTCGCGTCCGCGAGACCTGGGCCTATGCGCTCGGCAAGTTCCTGATCGACCCGGTCTGGTGGATGTTCCTGTTCTGGCTGCCGGACTTTCTCGGCAAGCGCCATGGCCTGGACCTCAAGAACTTCGGCCCGCCGCTGGTGGCCATCTACCTGCTGTCCGACGTCGGCAGCGTGGCCGGCGGCTGGCTGTCATCGAAGTTCATGCAGCGCGGCTGGTCGATCAACCGTGCGCGCAAGACCACCCTGCTGATCTGCGCGCTCGCGGCGACGCCGGTCGCCTTCGCGGCTTCGGCCAGCAACCTTTGGGTGGCGGTGGCGATCATCGGCCTGGCGACGGCGGCTCACCAGGGCTTCTCTGCCAACCTCTACACCCTGCCGAGCGACGTCTTCCCGCGCTCGGCGGTGGGTTCGGTGATCGGCATCGGCGGGATGCTGGGGGCCCTCGGCGGCATGGCCATGGCCAAGTACGCCGGATGGGTGCTGGAGGGGATCGGCAGCTATACGCCGATCTTCATCGTCTGCGCCTCCATGTACCTGCTGGCCTTGCTGGTCATTCATGTCCTCACGCCGCGGATGGAGCCGGTGAAGATCCGCAACTAGGCTAGCGACGGTCGCTCCCGCCGCCCTTGCGGCCGGGGGCGACCGGTCAGGATGAAAGGAAAGGCCGCCACGCCTGAACAAGTGTCGGGAAGTCGACTTAAGTCGATCTGTCTGCGCTCCTCGGCATATCTACAGCCATCAGGGAAATGGACGGCAGCGCTGTTTTCGCGCTCACGCCTGACGATCGCCGGTGGTCATGCGCGATCTTGATCGCTAAAGTTCACTCGGGGCGCATAACAACACATTCGAGCGTGTTACCTGAGCTAAACGGTCATCCCGACACGTCCGACACGATGCGGCGAGGGGCTCCCTCCTCTCCTCGATGGGCGTTGCGGTCCGCCACGGCGGCGGCGCATGAGCGCCTCGACACGCTCTATTCGCGTCTCGACCTCGGCCTGACCGGGGACTATGCGCGGTTCCTGACCTCCCATGCTTCCGCCTTCATTCCGGTGGAGGCCGCTCTGGCGGCAGCCGGTGCGGAGGTCGTTTTCCCCGGCTGGTCCGACCGGCGGCGCGCGGACTTGTTGCGGGCCGATCTCGCCGGCCTGGGTCTTGCGACGCCCCCGCCCGTCCCGAGCCCCCTCTTCGAGGACGAGGACGCGTTGCTGGGGGGCCTCTATGTGCTCGAGGGCTCCCGGCTTGGCGCGGCGGTGCTGGCCCGCGACGTGGCGGCGGGATCGCCCCACGCCTTCCTTCGTCCTGAAACCCCAGCGTCATGGCGAGCGTTTACAGCTCTGCTTGATCATCACCTGACCTCTGACGCGTCGATCGACCGCGCGGCTGCTGCGGCGAACGCCGTCTTCGCCGTCTTCGAGCTTAGCGCCAGCGCCCTCCTGGAGCCCCGCGCCATTGCCGAGTGACGACACCCTGATCGACCTGTCCAACTGCGACCGAGAGCCGATCCATATCCTGGGCGCGATCCAGCCGATCGGCTTCCTGGTCGCCCTCACCTCCGACTGGCTGGTGGCCCGCGTCTCGGCCAACGTCGGCGAGTTCATCGGCCAGGAGCCCCAGTCCCTGCTTGGTCGCCCGCTGGGCGATATTTTCGCACCGAAGGCCGTTCACGATCTGCGCAACCGGGTCGCCATGCTGCGCGGTCCCGACGCTGTGGAACGTGTTTTCGACTGCGAACTCGTCGCGGGCCGCGGCCGCTTCGACGTCGCCCTGCACATCTCCCATGGCGCGGTGGTGGTCGAGGCCGAGCCGGCAGCCGGCGAGCATGGCGACGCGACCGGGACCGTCCGTTCGATGATCTCACGGCTGGACCAGGCCGCCGACTTCGCCAGGTTCTTCCGCGAGGGCGCACGCCAGATCCGCGCCCTCATCGGGTTCGACCGGGTTATGGTCTACCGCTTCGCCCCCGACGACTCTGGCGAGGTAGTGGCGGAAGCCTGCCGCAGCGGCATCGGCAGCTTCCTTGGCCTGCGCTATCCGGCCTCGGACATACCGGTTCAGGCGCGTGCGCTGTACCGGCGCAATCTGCTGCGGGTGATCACCGACGTGAACGCCACGCCGGTTCCAATCGTGCCGCAGCGGGACGAACTCGGCCAGCCGCTGGACCTGTCTCTCTCGGTCCTCCGCTCCGTCTCGCCGATCCACATCGAGTATCTGAAGAACATGGGCGTCGGCGCCTCCCTGTCGATCTCCATCATCGTGGAAGGACGGCTGTGGGGGCTGTTCGCCTGCCACCACTATTCAGCCAACTGCCCCACCTTCGAGGCGCGCTCAGTCGCGGAGCTGTTCGCCCAGATGTTCTCCATGCGCCTGGAAAGCCGCGAGCGGCAGGAGACGGTCGAGTACGAGCGCCGCGCCCGCGACATCTCCGACCAGCTCCTCGGCGCCGTGGCGTCCGACGAGACCCTGCTGAAGGATCCGGACTGGCTGGGGGATATCCTGGCCCGGGTGATCCAGGCGGATGGCGTCGGGGTGTGGATAGGCGGCAACCACGCCCTGTCGGGCTCGACCCCGGCGATCGACGACTTTCGCCGCATTGTGCGGGCGCTGAACGCGACGGCCGCCGGGAAGGTGTTCGCTACTGACCGGATCGCCGCGATCCTGCCCGGAGCGGAGTCCTTCGCCGGGGCCGCGGCCGGCCTGCTGGCCATCCCGATCTCGCGCTCGCCGCGTGACTATGTCGTGCTGTTCCGGCGCGAGCTGATCCATTCCGTGCGCTGGGCGGGCGATCCGCACAAGCCGCTGACCTACGGCCCCAACGGCCCGCGCCTGACGCCGCGGGAGAGCTTCGCGGAATGGAAGGAGCTGGTGGAGGGCCGCTCCCAGACCTTCACCTCGTCCGAACTGCGCGTCGCCGAGACCCTGCGCGCGACCCTGATCGAAGTGGTCCTGCGCCTCGCCGACGAGGCCTCGGCCGAGCGCCAGCAGTCGACCGCCCGCCAGGAACTGCTGATCGCCGAGTTGAACCACAGGGTGCGCAACATCCTGGGGCTGATCCGCGGCCTGATCCGCCAGTCGGCCCCGACGAGCGACAACATCGAAGACTTCGTGAAGATCGTCGACGGACGCATCCACGCCCTGGCGCGCGCCCACAACCAGATCACCGACGACCATTGGGGGCCGGCGCCGATGCAGGCCCTGATCGACGCCGAGGCGGCCGCCTTCGTCGACCAGGTCGGCCGGGTGGTGGTCACCGGCCAGCCGGTGCTGCTCAATCCCCTCGCCTATTCGACCATGGCCCTGGTGGTGCACGAGCTGGTCACCAATTCGACCAAGTACGGAAGCCTGTCGAACCAGGACGGACGGGTGGCCATCGACTGGACGCGCAACGCCAACGGCGACCTGGTGCTGGACTGGCGCGAGAGCGGCGGTCCGCCGGTCAAGGCCCCGACGCGCAAGGGCTTCGGCACCACCATCATCGACCGGTCGGTGCCCTATGATCTCGGCGGCTCGGCAAGCATCGAGTACGACCCGCGCGGCGTGCAGGCGTCGTTCCGCATTCCGGCGCGGCACGTCGCCGAGCCGGGCCCCTCCTCCGGTCAGACCATGCGTTATCCGCGGCCGGCGGTCGGGCATCCGCAGCTGGCGCCCCACGCCATGCTCAAGGGCCACCATGTCCTGCTGGTAGAGGACAGTCTGATCATCGCCCTGGACGCCGAGGACATCATGGGGCGGCTGGGCGCGGACTCGATCTCCACGGCGGCGACCGTGGAAGGGGCCTTCGACTGCATCGACGCCCATCCGCCGACCATCGCCATGCTGGACGTCAACCTCGGCGACCGGAACAGCTATCCCGTCGCAGACCGGCTGAGGGAACTGGGCGTACCGTTCCTGTTCGCCACCGGCTATGGCGAGCAGGCGCAACTGCCCGATGCCCATGTCGACCGTCCCGTCCTGCAGAAACCCTACACCCTGGAGAACGTGGCGCGGGCGATGGACGAGATCCTGCTCGTCGCGCCCGCCGGTCCGGCCGGCTTGGCCGGGCCGGGTTCGAGCGCAGACCTGGACTAGACGGGTGCGGCGCCGGACGACTGGCGCACCACCAGCGAGGGCAACCGGTCGCTCCGGCCGGCCGGGTCCTCGTCTTCCTCGCGCCCGATAAGCCGTCCGGCGGCGAGACGGCCGATCTCCCGCGTAGGCGTGTGCACGGTGGTCAGGGCCGGCCACAGGCGCGAGGCGATCTCGAAATCGTCGAACCCCACCACCGACAGGTCCTGCGGGGTTCGCAGTCCTGCATCGCGGGCCGCATGCAGCACACCGGCCGCCATCTCGTCGTTGCCGGCGAAGATCGCACTGGGGCGGCGTTCCCCCAGCAGCAACCGTTCGGCGGCATGCACGCCGGATTCGAAGGTGTCGCCCGCTTCCAGCACGCGCTCGCCCGGCAAGGTCAGCCCCACCTGGGCCAACCGGTCAAGGAAGCCATGGGTACGCTCACGCGCCGCGCGCCGGTCACCCGGTCCGGCGATCACCGCGATGTCGCGGTGGCCGAGCGAGAGCAGGTAGCCCGCTGCTGCTGCCGCGCCATCGCGATCGTGGGTGACCACCGCCTGCACGTCTTCTTCCGACGCATGCGCGTTGATCCGCACGTAGCGGCAGTCGATGTCGTCCAGCATCTGCGCGAGTGCAACCGATTCGGATGCACGCGGGCCGAGGATCACCCCATGCAGCTTCTGCTGCTGCACGAAGCGGCGCACGCCCTGCGCGCACTCCGGGTCCTGACTGTCGCAGGGATGCACCACCAGCTCATAGCCGGTGCCGCGCAGCGCTTCCAGCGCGCCGTGCTGCAGGTCGACAATGCATTGGGCGCCGGGGTCGTCGTACACC
>JAEYTM010000134.1 GCA_023434015.1 Pseudomonadota bacterium
ATCAGCAGCAGGGCCAGGGAATCGCCGCCGCCGGAGACGGCCACGGCGATCGGGCCCGCGCCATCGCGCGCAAGACGGCGATCGAGGACAGCGGCGGCGGACGTGAGGAGGCGGTCGCGGGGGGCGGCCGGAAACCGGGTTGTCGCTAGGCGCACTTCGCCTGGGTGCGGGCGGCGGCGGCGCGACTGGCGACGGCGGCCGGCGCCTTGGGATAGCGGCGGCCGAGTTCCGCCAGGGTCTGGCAGGCGTCGGTCGGCTTCTTCACCGCGATCAGCGAGCGGGCCAGCTCGACCACGGCGTCGGGCGCCCAGCCGGTCTGCGGCCAGCCGCGGATCGAGCCGATGTAGGCGGTCGCCGCCTGGGGGTGGGCGCCGCGCACGCTCAGCGTCTTGCCCAGCCAGTAGCGGGCCTCGGCGGTGCGGGTCGCGTCGGGATAGTTCTCGACATAGGCGGCGAAGGCCGACTCGGCGGCGGCGTAGTCGCCGCTGAGCATCAGCTGGCGGGCCTGGGTGAACGCCTCGGCGGCGGAGGCCGGCGGCGGAGGAGGAGGCGGCGTATCGGCCTCGGCCGTGAACGCCGTCGGGACCGTCGCGGCCTGTTCGGCGGCGGCGAGCCGGTCGTTCAGCGACTTCACCTGGCTTTCGAGGGCCTGGTTGGCGAGCTTCGCCTGGTTCAGTTCGTAGGTCGCGGTCTCGAGCGAGCCGTTGACGCGAGTCAACGACTGCTCGAGGTCCGCAATGCGGTCGGCAAGATCGGCCATCCGCGCGTCGGTGTCCGCAGGCTGGACCACGACGGGCGCCCCGGTCTTCTGCATCTGGAAGACGATGGACCGCAGTTCGCGGACCACCTTCTCCATCCGCTCCACACGGCGGGCGTCACGGGCGTCCAAGGGATCGTCCATGGGGACCTGCGCCGTCGCCGGAGCGGCGAACAGCAGGAGCCCGAGGGCGACGACCGGAAGACGGAGACGGGAACGCAGCATGGAACGGAACATCAACGCGCGGAACGGCCGAATTACGGCGCCCTACTGGGCGCCGCTGACGATGGCGGTGCGGGCGTTCCGGTTACGCTGGTAGGCGTCTTCCGTCGTGCCCGGATCGATCGGCTGTTCCTTGCCGTAGGACACGGTGGTGATCCGGTCGGTGGTCACGCCCTGACGGGTCAGGAAGTCGCGAACCGCATTGGCGCGGCGGGCGCCGAGCGCCAGGTTGTATTCGCGGGTGCCGCGTTCGTCGGCGTTGCCCTCGATGCGCACGCGCACGTTCGGATAGCGGCGCAGCCAGGCGGCCTGGGCGCCCAGGACCGGCTCGGCGTCGGCGCGGACCGTGTAGCTGTCGAGGTCGAAGTAGACGCGGTCGCCGACATTGACGACGAAGTCCTGCTCCGAGCCCGGCAGGACCGACGAGGTCACCGGCGGCGGCGGGGCGGGCGTGGGGGCCGGCGCCGGAGCGGGCGCGGGCGCGGGCGGCTGGGTCGGCATGGGTTTCGGACGGGAGGCGCAAGCCGTAACAGAAACGGCCGCCGCCGCGATCAGGGCGAGTTTCAGTGCTCGCCTGGTGTTGAAGGTCGTGGCCGTCACGGGTGCATCTCCTTTTATCTGTCTTTTGTATGCGGCTGAGAATGCCGCGGCGCCAAAGTCTATCGCCTCGGCGATCTATGCAAGCCTAGTTCAGCAACGGTGACCAGGCGGGATCGGACCCCGAACCTGGATAGGGCATCGGCTGGAGGATACGCCCGGTGACGTCCACCGACCACAGTTGCGGCGATCCGCCGGGGGTCTCGCGGGAGAACATCAGGACGCGGCCGTTGGGCGCCCAGGTCGGTCCTTCGTCCATGTAGCTCGACGTCAGAAGGCGTTCGTCGCTTCCGTCGGGCCGCATGACGCCGATGTGGAACTCGCCGCCGGTCTGTTTGGTGAAGGCGATGAACTCGCCGGTCGGGCTCCAGACCGGCGTGGTGTAACGGCCGCCGCCGCCAAAGGTGATGCGGCGGGGGTTCGAACCGTCGGCGCCCATCACGTAAAGTTGTGGGGTTCCGCTACGGTCGGAGTTGAAAACGATCTGGGTCCCGTCGGGCGAGAAGGAGGCCGAGGTGTCGATCGACGGGTCGGCGGTCAGCCGGGCGGTGGTGCGGCTGCGCAGGTCCATCACGAAGATGTCGCTGTTGCCGGCCCGCTCGACGGAGAAGGCGACGCGGCCGCCGTCGGCCGAGAACCGCGGGGCGAACACCATGCCCTGGAAGTTGCCGAGGCTCTCGCGACGGCCGGTCTCCAGGTTGAACAGGTAGATCGACGAACCCTCGGGCCGCAGGGCCATGTAGGTGATCTCCTGGCTGGTCGAGGAGAACCGCGGGGTCATGACGATCGACGAGCCGTCGGTCAGATAGCTGGGGTTGGCGCCATCCTGGTCCATGATCGCCAGGCGCTTGGTGCGGCCCGAGCGGCCGCCGCTTTCGGCCACGAACACAACGCGGGTGTCGAAATAGCCCTTCTCGCCGGTCAGCCGCTCATAGACCGCGTCGGAGATCTTGTGGGCCACGCGCCGCCAGTTCTCCGGGCTGGAGGTGAACTGCAGGCCGAGCAGTTGCTGTTCGGCGAAGACGTCCCACAGGCGGAAGTCGACCCGCAGGCGGCCGCCCTCGACGGTCACCTGGCCGTTGACCAGGGCCTGGGCGTTGATCGTCTTCCAGTCGGGGAAGCGCGGCTGAACCGCGGCGTTGAGGTCGCGCTCGATGAAGCTGGCCGGATCGAGCGGCCGGAAGAGGCCGGAGCGCTGGAGGTTGGCGGAGATGACCTGGGCGATCTCGGCGCCCTGCTGCCCGCCGAACGCAGGCACCGCCAGCGGCAGCGGCTGGACGTCGCCGCGGTTGACGTTGACCTCGATCTCGGCGCGCGCCGGCTGGGTCACGGCGCCGGCCATCACCATGGCCACGAGGGCGAGCATCAGGGCTTTCAGCCGCATGGAAGGACTCCGGGATTGGCGGGTCGTCATCAGGAACAGGCCTCGCGGGCGTTGAAGTTAACCGCGATGCGGTCGCCGTAGAACTCGCGGGGCAGGCTGCGGAACGGCGAGGCGGCGTAGACGGCGCGGGTGGCGCGGTCGGCGGCCGCCTGGCTGACGGCGTTCTGGGCGCCGCGGATCTGGGCGTTGACCTCGCCGACCACCTGTCCGCCGACGCCGAGGGTGAAGGTCACCCGGACCTGCACGTCGCGGCCGCCTTCGACGTCGCAGTTGGGGTTCCAGCGGCGCTGCAGTTCGTCGGTGAGGCCGCTGAGCGCGGCCGCGGCGTCGCCACGGCCGAGGTCGGGCCGCGCCTGGGGGGCGGTCTCGGCGCGCGAAGGACCCTTGGGCGCCGACGAGGGACGGGCGGCGGAAGCCTTGGTCATCTTCGACAGGCTCGCCTCAAGGGCCGACAGGTCGAGACCCTGCTCGCGAGGGGGCTGCTTGGCCGGCGGTTGCTTGGGGGCCGGCTGCTTGGGCGCCGGCGCGGGGGCCTTGGG
>JAEYTM010000202.1 GCA_023434015.1 Pseudomonadota bacterium
GGGCGTCCGGGCCGGCCCCGCTACCCGCGTCTGTCGACGACCCTGACCGCCGGCGCCTGCATTTCTCTGGCGCTGGCCCTAGAGCAGGCGCTCAAGGCCTAGTCGTCGCTCAGCGACCGCCAGCCGATGGCGTGGACGCGCCCGGCCCCGAGCGCCGCCGCCAGGGGCGCCCGGCCGAACAGTCCTGAAAAGGCCCGGTCCCGCACGTTCAGTCCGCCGGCATAGGCCCCGAACGCCGGCAGCACGACCCGCTCGGCGTCGGTGACAAAGCAACGTCGCCGCACCACGCCCCGCAGGCCCCGCACGCGGGCGGCCGGGTGCAGATGGCCGGCCACCTCGCCCACCTGTAGGCCCGCCTGCGGTTCGTGACGCAGGACGAGGCCGCAGAGCTTCAGCTCATCGGCGGTCTCGCCGGGCAGGGCCCGGGGGCCGTCGGCGTCGTGATTGCCGACCACCCAGATCAGCCGCCGGCCGCGGGCGAGGGCTCGCAGCCTTTCGGCGTCGTCGGCGGCGAGCCGGCTCTCCGACTTTCGATCATGGAAGGTGTCGCCCAGCAGGACGACGACGCTCGGGGCCAGGGCCGCGACCTCCGCCTCCAGCCGGCCCAGGGTCTCGCGCGTGTCGTAGGGCGGCAGCATCTGGCCGCGTGCGGCGTAGCTTGAGCCCTTCTCCAGATGCAGGTCGGCGACCACCAGGGCGCGTTCCGCCTCAAGCCACATGGCGCCAGAAGGCCGCAGCGCCACCTCCGTCGCGGTGAGGCGCAGGCGCAGCGAGCCGCAGGAGGGCGAGGCCGTGACATCATAGGCGAAGGCGGGCGGGGCGACGGCGTTCAACTCACGGCCTCAGCGATCAGGTCTTCTTCGGCTTCCCGCAGGATCATGTCCCCTGCCTGGCCGCCCGGCGAGCGCTCCTTGCCGATCTCCAGCAGGATCGGCACCGAGAACGGCGAGAGGTGCTCCAGCGCCGCGTGACGGATCCTGCCACGGATGCGCGCCAGCATCTGCCCCAGGCGCGCCACGTCGATGAGGCCCGTCGCCGCATCCTCCCGCGCGCATCGCAGTAGCAGGTGGTCGGGCTGATGGCGGCGCAGCACGTCATAGATCAGGTCGGTGGAGAAGGTGATCTGCCGGCCGGTCTTCTGCTGCTCGCCCGGGAAGCGCCGCTCGATCAGGCCGGCGATCACCGCACAGCCCTTGAAGGCGCGCTTCATCATGAAGCTCTCGGCCAGCCAGTCCTCCAGGTCGTCGCCCAGCATGTCCTCGGCGAACAGCTGGTCGAAATCCAGGCCGTCGAGAGGGTTCAGGGCCCAGATGGCCATGGCGTAGTCGTTGCACACGAAGCCCAGCGGGGCGGCGCCGGCGCGCTCGAGCCGCCGGGTGAGCAGCATGGCCAGGGTGGTGTGCGCCAGACGGCCCTCGAACGGATAGACGACCATGAAGTGACGCTTCCCGCGCGGGAAGGTCTCCAGCAGCATCTCGTCCTCCTCGGGGATCACCGAGCGGTCGCGCTGGATCTCCAGCCATTCGCGCACGTCCGAGGGCAGCACCTTCCAGTGCTCCTGGTCGTACATCAGCCGGCGAACCCGCTGGGCGAGGAAGGTGGACAGGGCGAACTTCGAGCCGCCCCAGGACGGCATCTTGGGGTCGGCATCGTTGGCCGGCGTGACCAGCACGTCGAGGTTGGTGACCGCTACCAGCCGCCAGACCTGGCCGGCGAAGACGAAGGTGTCGCCGGGGTCGAGCATTTCCAGCATGCCCTCCTCGACCTCGCCGATCTTGCGTCCGCCCCGCCCGCCGCGGCCGGCCATCCGGACCGAAAGCACGGCCGGCGAGACGATGGCGCCGACGTTCAGCCGGTGGCGCTGGGCGGTCTGGGCGTCGCGCACCTTCCATAGCCCGTCGGGGCCTTTCACGATCCGGCGGAAGCGATCGTAGGTCTTCAGCGCGTAGCCGCCGGTGGAGACGAAATCGACCACCCGCTCGAAGTCCTCCCACGACAGGTCGCGATAGGGGCCGGCGGTGCGGACCTCGTCATAGAGGGCCAGGGCGTCGAAGGGCTCCGAGCACGCGCAGCCCATGACGTGCTGGGCCAGGACGTCGAGCGCGCCGACCCGTGGCGGATCGCCGTCCAGGGTGTTCTCGGCGATGGCTTCGCGGGCCGCCTGGCACTCCAGCATCTCGAATCGGTTGGCGGGGACGAAGAGGGCGCGGCTGGGCTCGTCCAGCCGGTGGTTGGCGCGGCCGATCCGCTGCACCATCCGCGAGGCGCCCTTGGGCGAGGCCAGCTGGATGACAAGGTCGACGTCGCCCCAGTCGATGCCGAGGTCGAGGGTGGAGGTGCAGACCACCGCCCGCAGTTCGCCGCGGGCCATGGCCGCCTCGACCTTGCGCCGTTGCTCGGCGGCCAGGCTGCCGTGGTGCAGGGCGATCGGCAGGCTGTCCTCGTTCAGCCGCCACAGCTCCTGGAAGGCGAATTCCGCCTGGAAGCGGGTGTTCACGAAGACCAGCGCCGTGCGCGCACCCCTGATGACTTCGTAGACCTCCTGCATGGCGTGCTGGGCCGTGTGGCCCGCCCACGGCACCCGTCCTTCCGACAGCAGCATGTCCACCACCGGCTCGGCGCCGGCCGGCCCGCGGACGAGGTCGACGGGCCGGTCGCCGTCATGCGTTCCCATCCAGCGCTTGATGACCTCCGGATCGTCCACCGTCGCCGACAGTCCGACGCGGCGCATGCGCGGGGCGAGCTGCTGCAGCCGAGCGAGGTCCAGGGCCAGCAGGTCGCCCCGCTTGGAGGAATGCAGGGTGTGAATCTCGTCGAGGACCACGCAGGACAGGTTCTCGAAGAACAGCCGCGCGCCTTCCCAGGCGCAGAGCAGGGCGAGCTGCTCGGGCGTGGTCAGCAGGATGTCCGGCGGCTTCAGCCGCTGACGCTGTCGTCGTGCGACGCCAGTGTCGCCGGTGCGCGACTCCGCCACCACCGGCAGACCCATCTCCAGGATGGGCGCCGTCAGATTGCGTTCGACGTCGACGGCCAGCGCCTTGAGTGGCGAGATGTAGAGGGTGTGAAGGCCGGGGTGGACGTTGGGCCTCGGCCGTTCGGAAAGCTCGATGAGGCTTGGCAGGAAGCCGGCCAGGGTCTTGCCCCCGCCGGTGGGGGCGATCAGCAGGGCGTCGCGCCCGGCCGCCGCCCGCTCCACCATGGCCAGCTGATGCGCACGCGGGCTCCAGCCCCGTCCAGCGAACCAGTCGGCGAACTTCGGGGGAAGCAGAGCGGCGGCGGGACCGGCGTCAGCCATCCCGTCGCCTATAGCACGTTCCCGTTACGTTTCACGCCCCGTTGGCGCCGGATGGTCAGCAGGGGTAGTCGCGGCGGATGACCACGCTGCGACCGATGTAGGGATCGTAGACCCGCTCGCGGCTCTGGCAGACCCGGTAGCGCGGCGGCGGGCCGTAGCCATATCCGGGTCCGTAGGCGTAGGCCGGCGCATAGGCGCGGCCGTAACCCCGCCCGTACCCGCGGTCGTAATAGCTGCGGGAATTGTTGTTGCCGGCGATGGCTGCGCCGAGCGCCAGGCCGACCACGCCGGCAGCGATCGCCACGCCAGCGTCGTTGTTGTGGTGCCGGCGGCCGTAGTCGCCGCGATAGGGACGGGCTTCGGCCGGGGCGGCGGTGGCGGCGACGGCGCCGCCGAAGGTGATGGCGGCCATCGCGGCCGCGAGAGATCTGCGCATCTCAAGCCTCCAGTCACTTGTCGTCGCCATCGGGCGACGCGCCTCAGTTTGCGACTTTCGGATCGCCAGCCTGAACCCCGCCTGAATGGCGGCGTCAGGTTCGCGCGCCTTGCCACGCTCCCGGATGCATCCAACTGTATTCTCGACACCCAGCGCGGGAGAGAGCGACATGAATCCAGCCGCCGAGTTCGACATCGTCGTCTATGGGGCGAGCGGCTACACCGGCCGCCTCGTCGCCCGATATTTCGCGGCCCGTTACGGCTCTGGCCAGGGTGTGCGCTGGGCGCTCGCCGGCCGCGACAGGGCCAGGCTGGAAGCGGTGCGGGACGAGATCGGCGCGCCGGCCGATACGCCCCTGATCGTCGCCGACGCGGCCGACCCCGGCTCCCTGGACGCCATGGTCCGACGGGCGAAGGCGCTGATCACGACGGTGGGGCCGTATCAGCTCTATGGCGACGCCCTGATCGCCGCCTGCGCCGCGGCGGGAACGGACTACCTGGACCTCTGCGGCGAACCCAACTGGATGCATCGCACCATCGCCGCGCACGATGCGGCGGCCAAGGCCAGCGGGGCGCGGCTGCTGCACTCCTGCGGCTTCGATTCCATCCCGTTCGAACTTGGGGTGCTGTTCGCCCAGGCGAACGCCAGGGAGCGTCTCGGCCACACGGTTTCCCGGGTGAAGGGGCGTCTGCGGGCCATGCGCGGCGGCCTCTCCGGCGGCACCGCCGCCAGCGGACGCGCCACCATGGCCGCGGTCCAGAAGGACCCCACCCAGTTCGCCCTGCTGGTCGATCCCTTCGCCCTGACGCCCGGTTTCCGAGGTCCCGAGCAGCCGCGGGGCGACAAGCTCGAGCACGATCCAGACCTGGGCGCCGACGTCGGCCCGTTCATGATGGCGGCGATCAACACCAAGAACGTCCACCGTTCGAACTATCTTATGGGCCACCCGTACGGGGCCGACTTCGTCTACGACGAGATGGCGGTGGTCGTGCCCGGCGCGCCGACCGGCTTCTCCGACCTGGCGGCGGGCGGTCCCAAGCCCGGAGAAGGGCCCACCGAGGATGAGCGTGAGAACGGCTTCTACGACATCGTCTTCATCGGCCTCGACGGCGAGGGCGGCAAGGTGCAGGTCGCGGTCCGGGGCGACAAGGACCCCGGCTACGGTTCGACATCGAAGATCATCGCCGAGACAGCTCTCTGCCTGATCGAATCCGATGTCCCCGGCGGAATCTGGACGCCTGGCGCGGCCCTGGGTGTGGCGCTTGTGGAACGGTTGCAGAAAAACGCCGGCCTCAGCTTCACCGCGGAAAGCTAGGCCATTCGGCCGCCGCATTGCGGCGAATTAAGTTCCGCTGCTGGCGACCGGGCTCACAATGGAGGTGAGCCGACGCCTTCCGGAGCCTGACGCGTGATCGCCCTTTTCGCCGCCGCATCCATGGCCTTCGCCGCGCCGGAACTGCCGCGCCTGCCGCCGATCCGGCGAGACCCTCAGATCACCTATGTGGACCGCAACGGCGCCCTGCTCGGCGTGCGGGGCGGCCGCTACGCTCCGCCTGTGGACGTGGCCCGGCTGCCGGCCCATGTGCCCGCCGCCTTCGTGTCGATCGAGGACCGCCGGTTCTACGAACACACCGGCTTCGACCCCATGGGCATGGCCCGCGCCGTGGTGGTCGGCGTCGAGGCGGGAAGGCTGACCCAGGGCGCCTCGACCATCACCCAGCAGCTGGCGCGCAACCTGTTCCTGACGTCCGACCGCACGGCGGAGCGCAAGGCGCGCGAGCTGGTGCTGGCGGTGCAGCTCGACCGAACCTACTCCAAGCGTCAGATCCTCGGCCTCTACCTCAGCCGCGTCTATTTCGGCTCCGGCGCCTATGGCATCGAGGCCGCGTCGCAACGCTATTTCAACAAGCCCGCTGCGCGGCTGACCATCGCCGAGGCCGCGCTTCTTGCCGGCCTGCTGAAGTCCCCGACCAACTACAATCCGATCGTCCATCCCGAGGCCTCTCGGCAGCGGACCCGGCTGGTGCTCGACGCGATGGTCGAGACCGGCGCGATCACCTCCGCCCAACGGGCCCAGGCGGTCGCCAACCCGGCCAAGGTCCAGCGGGTGTCGCCCACGGCCGGCGCCCAGTATTTCGTCGACTGGACGGACAAGCAGGTGCGCGGTCTCGTCGGTGCGCCGAAGCAGGACCTGGTGGTCGAGACCACCCTCGATCTCGCCGTGGAGGCCGCCGCCGCCAGCGCGGCGCGCAGCACGGTGGAGCGCTACAAGGGCCAGCGCGCCGCCCAGGCCGCGGTGGTGGCCATGGACGGGTCCGGCCGCGTGCGCGCCATGATCGGCGGGGTCGACTACGCCAGCGCGCCATACAACCGCGCCGTGGATGCGCGGCGGCAGGCCGGGTCGGCCTGGAAGCCGTTCGTCTATCTCGCCGCCCTGGAAGCCGGTCGCACGCCGGACATGCCCGTCGTCGACGAGCCGGTGACCATCGCCGGCTGGACGCCCAGCAACTACGATAACGGCTTCCTCGGCGAGATCACCCTGGAGCAGGCGGTGGCCCGCTCGGTCAACACCGTGGCCGCCCGCATGGCCGACGAGGTCGGCCGTGGCGCGGTCGCCGGCGCCGCCCGGCGCCTGGGCATCGCCTCGCCGGTGAACACCGACCCGGCCATGGCGCTCGGCACCACCCTCGTCTCGCCGCTGGAGATGACCCAGGCCTATGCGGCGCTCTCCAATGGCGGGCGTCGGGTCGCCCCCTATGGCGTCGAGCGCATCCGCGCGACCAGCGGCGGCGTGCTCTATCAGCATCGTGCGGTCGCGCAGGCGCAGGCCGCGGCCAATCCGCCGCTCAGTGAACTGAACCGGATGCTGCGCACCGTGGTCACCGGGGGCACGGGCACGCGCGCGGCGATCCCGGGCTACGACCTCGCCGGAAAGACCGGCACCACCTCCGACTACAAGGACGCCTGGTTCTGCGGATACACGGGCGGCCTGGCCTCCTGCGCCTGGATGGGCCGTGACGACGGGACGTCGATGGGGCGGATCACCGGGGGCGGCGCCCCTGCCGAACTGTGGCGCAGCTATATGACCGTGGCGCTGAAACGCATCCCGGTGCAGGCGATCCCAGCCGGGCCGTCGCCGCCGCCTCCACCCGAACCGCTGGACGCTCCGGCCGAGGTCGCCCTCAGCGCGGCGCCGTCCCCGTAGGAACGAACTTCTGGACACGCTTGCCGGTATCGACCTCGGTGGTGAACAGCTCGCCCCGGGAGTTGAGCGCCAGGTTGTGCACCCAGTGGAAATCACCTGCCCGGCGGCCCGGCTGGCCGAACGCGGTAACCACGGCTCCAGTGTCGCGTTTCACGAGACGCACCTCGTTGTTCATGCCGTCGCCGACCAGCAGGTGCTCCTGGCCCGCGCCGAACAGCGTCAAGTCCCAGGCCGCGCCCATGAACCGCGTGTTCGGCTCCTGCATCCATTCCTTCACGAAGGTCCCGTCCTTGCGGAACACCTGCACGCGGTTCTGGGTGCGGTCGCAGACATAGACGAGGCCGTCGTCCGCCAGCGCCACGCAGTGGACGGGAACGCCGAACTGCTGGGAGGGCGGCGCGCCGGGGACGTAGGTCGTCGGCGTTCCGGCTCCGGCGGCCGGGTCCTGCGGCGGACGACCGTAGGCGCCCCAATGTCGCTTGTAGGCGCCGGTGTTGGCGTCGAACACGATGATCCGCCGATTGTAATAGCCGTCGGCGACATAGAGCTCGTCCGTCGCCGCGTCGTAGGCGAAGTCTGCCGCCTTGCCGAGGCGGGTGGTGTCGTTGGAATGGGTCTGCGGCCCCTGCTTGCCGATCTGCAGGACGAAGCGGCCGTCCTGCGTGAACTTCAGGATCTGGCCGTCATCGGGGCCGTTGCCGCCGATCCAGACGAAGCCCTTGGGGTCGATGAACAGGCCATGTTCGTTCTGCGGCCAGTCGTAGCCGGCTCCCGGCCCGCCCCAGCTGCGCAGGACCTTGCCCTCGGGCGAGAACTCGATCACCGGCGGCGCGGGGTGGCAGCACTTGGCGGTGGGCGGCGTGAGCGCGGCGGCGCGTTCGTCGTCGGTCAGGGAGCGCGGCCGCTGCAGCACCCAGACGTTGTCCCTGGCGTCCACCGCGAGGCCGGAGGCCTGCCCGAGGATCCAGTTGTTTGGCAGGGTCTGCGGCCAGGCCGGATCGACCCGGAACGCCGCTTGCGCCGCGGCGGGAGCTGTCGACGCCAAGCTCATAAGCAATGCGCCGGCGACGGCGGCGAGGGGGAATACGGCGGCGCGGCGCATGGGGGGTCCTCTGCGATAGCGTGGCGAAGCTTCGCCTTGACCAGGGTGACCCCCAAGCCGCGTTTCAGGCAAGCGGGCAGTTTTCCGGGACAGCGGCGGGCGGGCAGGGCTAAGACGACGATTGCGGAGGACGATGACCATGGCCGACACGCCCGACGACAAGACGCCCGACGAGACCCCGATCCAGCGGGCGCTGCGGATGAAGAAGGCCGCGATCGAGGCCAAGCCCAAGCCGCCACGCGGCGGGAAGTTCCAGCGCGAGCAGGCCGCCGCCGCCCATTCGGCCTCCAGGTCCAAGCCGTGGATGTCGCGCTGACCGCGCGGTTGCCAGGCTGACGCGCGTTGCTAGGCTGACCGGCCAAGAGGGGGAACTTCCGATGCGCGCCATGCTGATGGCTGTCCTGTTCGCGGCCGCGCCGGCCGTCGGCCTGGCCCAGGAGGACGCCCACGCCCGCGCGCTCGCCGCTGGCTACAAGGCCGCGTTCACCTGTAGCGGCGTTTTCAACGCCGGCCAGACGCCCGAACAGATCGCCGCCGACGACCTGGAGGGCATCTACAAGGAATATCAGGCCCTGGTCCGCAGCCTGCCGGCGCAGATCGACCGGGCGGCGAAGACCGTCAGCGTCCCGTTCGACGCCGGCCTGCCGCCGCGAATCTCCGCCTGGCGGCCGGGACTGGGCTGCACCCAGCTTCCCATCGGCGCGGGGTCGGAGGCTATCGCCGCCCTGCCGCAGCTGAAGGCCGTCGCCCCCCCCAGCACGCCGGGGCGGATGTGGCCGTTGGGCGACTCCACCCCGCGTATCGGGACCCCTGCGCCGCTGGCCGCCGCGGTCGGGCGCGCCTTCGACCCGAGCGCCTTCGAGGGCGCCACCACCGCCGTGCTGGTGGTGCAGGACGGCCGCATCGTCGCCGAGCGCTATCGGCCCGGCTACGATATGCACACGCCGCAGCGGACCTGGTCGGCGGCCAAGAGCCTGACCGCCGCCGTCGTCGGCCGCGCCGCCCATCTGGGGCTGGTGAAGGTCGATGCGCCCGCCAACATCCCCGAGTGGAAGGCCCCGGGCGACCCCCGGGCGGCGATCACCCTCGCCCAGCTCATGCACATGGGCAGCGGCTTGTGGACCGACGGGCCCGGCAACCGAACCGACGAGGTCTACATCGGCGGCGGCGCGGTGACCCAGCACGCCACCCTGATGCCGCTGGAGGCCGCGCCCGGCAGCCGTTTCCGCTACGCCAACAACGACACCCTGCTGGCTGCCCGCGCCGTTCGCGCCGCGCTCGGCGACGGTCAGGCGGCCATCGACTTTCCGTTCACCGAACTGCTGTGGCGGATCGGCATGACCCACACCACGCCGGAGACGGACTGGCAGGGCAATTACGTCCTTTCCAGCCAGGTCTGGACGACGTCCCGCGACCTGGCGCGTCTGGCCCTGCTGCTGCTGAACGACGGGGTATGGAACGGCGAGCGGCTGCTGCCGGAAGGCTGGTCGAAGTTCCTGGCCACGCCCGCGCCCGCCCAGCCGTCGAGCGGGGCGGGCTATGGCGCCTTCTTCTGGCTCTACGGGCCCGCCCAGGGCCTGCCGGAGGGGACCTACATGATGAACGGCAACCGCGGGCAGTATGTGTTCATCGTGCCGGCGACGAAGACGATCATCGTCCGCCGCGGATTTGACCAGGACGGCGGCGGACGCTTCGACCCGGCCAGGTTCGCCCGCGAGGTGCTGGCGGCGATGCGCTGACGGCTGCAACCAAGTTTCCGTTTCGTTCGCGCTCGAACGGCGCTAGCAAATCCCGGTGAACGCACCGCCCGTCACTCTCGACCTGGCGCCCGCCCTGGTGGTCCTGCCTGGGCCGCGCGCCGCCGTGGCCGACGCCGCGGGCGCGCAGATGCTGCGCGCGCCGGACGCCCGCGACCTTTTCGACGGCGCGCCGGTGCTGGTGGCGCACACCGCCATGACCGCCCGCCGCCTGGCCCTGCAGGCCCCGCCGCGCAGTCCCCGGATATTCGACGCCCTGGAGCTGTTCGCCTTCGTGCGGCCGGCGCGGTTCTGCGCGCCCTCGGCGGCGGGAATCGCCCAGGCGCTGGGTCTGCCGGAGCCGAAGGGCGCGCCGGCCCAGGCGCAGGCCCTGCGAGAGGGCTGCCGCCTGCTGCTGGCGGAAC
>JAEYTM010000069.1 GCA_023434015.1 Pseudomonadota bacterium
GCTTCGCCGACACCTTCTCCCGCAAGGGGAGAAGGGAACCGTTTGGTCTGAAGGAGACCCTCCATGCGCTTCACCAAGGATCACGAGTGGGTCGAGCTTGACGGCGACGTCGCCACGATCGGCATCACCGCCTACGCCGCCGAACAGCTCGGCGACGTGGTGTTCGTCGAGACCCCCGACGTCGGCAAGGCCGTGAAGGCCGGCGACGGCTTCGCGGTGGTCGAGAGCGTCAAGGCCGCCTCCGACGTCTACGCCCCGATCTCCGGCGAGGTGGTCGAGGCCAACGGCGAGCTGGCCTCGGCGCCCGAGACCGTCAACGCCGCGCCCGAGGCCGGCGGCTGGTTCGCCAAGCTCCGCGTCGCCGACCCGGCCGAGGTCGAGGCCCTGATGGACCGCGCCGCCTACGAAGCCTTCCTCGCCACCCTCTAGATGCCCACGGCGCCCACGCCCGCCCTTCTCCCCCTGCGGGAGAAGGTGGCCCGCGAAGCGGGTCGGATGAGGGGTCTCCCGGACCTCGCCGACCTCCCTCCGCAGGCCACGCCGTGGCCGCCGCAAGCCCCCTCATCCGTCGGCCTTGCCGACACCTTCTCCCGCCAGGGGAGAAGGACCAGTGGAAGTCCCGCATGAGATACCTGCCCCTCACCCCCGACGACCGCGCGGAGATGCTCGGCGTCATCGGCGCGCCGACCGTCGACGACCTGTTCCGCGACGTGCCGCAGGCCGCGCGGGTGCGCGATCTGTTCGACCTGCCGCTGGTGGCCGGCGAGCTTGAGGTGGAGCGCGAGCTCGGCCAGCTCGCGGGCATGAACCGGCCGGCCGGGGCCGGGCCGTTCTTCTGCGGGGCCGGGGCCTACAAACACCACGTCCCGGCGACGGTGGACCACATCATCCAGCGCTCGGAATTCCTGACCAGCTACACGCCCTACCAGCCGGAGATCGCCCAGGGCACCCTGCAGGTGCTGTTCGAGTTCCAGACCCAGGTCGCGGCCCTCACCGGCCTCGATGTCGCCAACGCCTCGATGTACGACGGCTCCACGGCCTGCGCCGAGGCGGTGATGATGGCCCAGCGGGTCACCCGCCGCGAGAAGGCGATCCTCTCCGGCGGCCTGCATCCGCACTACGCCGCGACCACCCAGACCATCGCCCACGCCGAGGGCATGGAAATCGTCCGCCAGGCGGCCGCCATCGACGCCGAGGCCGCGGTGATCGAGGCCATCGACGCCGAGACCGCCTGCGTCGTCGTCCAGACCCCCAACGTCTTCGGCGTGGTCACCGACGTGACCCGCATCGCCGAGGCGGCCCACGCCGCCGGCGCCCTGCTGATCGTGGTGACGACCGAGGCGGTGTCCTACGGCCTGCTGAAATCGCCCGGCGAGATGGGCGCCGACATCGCCGTCGCCGAGGGCCAGTCGATCGGCAACGGCCTGAACTACGGCGGTCCCTACGTCGGCCTGTTCGCCTGCCGCGAGAAGCTGGTCCGCCAGATGCCCGGCCGGTTGTGCGGCGAGACCGTCGACGCCGACGGCCGGCGCGGCTTCGTCCTGACCCTGTCGACCCGCGAGCAGCACATCCGCCGCGAGAAGGCGACCTCCAACATCTGCACCAACTCGGGCCTCTGCGCCCTGGCCTTCTCGATCCACATGACCCTGCTGGGCGAGACCGGCCTGCGTCAGCTCGCCGCCCTCAACCACAGCCGCGCCCGCGAGCTGGCCGCCGCCCTGGCCGCCGTGCCGGGCCTGGAGGTGCTGACGCCCCGCTGCTTCAACGAGATCGCCGTGCGGGTTCCCCCGTCTGCTTTTGGGGGCAAGGCCGCCGACCTCGTCGAAGCCGTGCTGGCCGACGGCGTGATCGCCGGCGTGCCCTTCTCGCGCCTCGACCCGCACGCCGGCCTGGACGACGTCCTGCTGCTGGCCGCCACCGAGACCACCACCTCCGAAGACATCGCGGCCCTCGTCGCCGCCCTGAGCGGGAAGATCGCCCGATGACCATGCAGAACGTGGGCCGTCCCACCCGTCCCGAAGGCGTCGCCGAACTGGCCGGCGGCTTCACCTCCCTCACCGGCGGCCGCGGCCTGCTGCAGGACGAGCCGCTGCTGTTCGAACTCGGCGGCTGGGACAAGACCGGCGTCGACCTGCCTGCGGCGACGCAGGACGCCTCGGACCTCGGCGACCTAGTGCGCAGCGCGCCCATCAGCCTGCCGGGCCTCTCCGAGGCCGAGGCCGTGCGCCACTACGTGCGCCTCTCGCAAAAGAACCACGCCATCGACCTGGCGCTCTATCCGCTCGGCTCGTGCACCATGAAGCACAACCCGCGGCTCAACGAGAAGATGGCCCGCCTGGCCGGCTTCGCCGACCTGCACCCGCTGCAGCCGCAGTCGACCACCCAGGGCGCCCTGGCGCTGATGGACCGCCTGGCCCACTGGCTGAAGACCCTCACCGGCATGCCCGCGGTCGCCCTGTCGCCCAAGGCCGGCGCCCACGGCGAGCTCTGCGGCCTGCTGGCCATCAAGGCCGCCCACGAGGCCGCCGGCCAGGGCCATCGCCGCCGCGTCCTGGTCCCGACCTCGGCCCACGGCACCAACCCGGCCACCGCCGCCTTCGTCGGCTACTCCGTCCAGGAGATCGCCCAGACCGACGACGGCCGCGTCGATCTGTCCGACCTCGAATCCAAGCTTTCCGACGACGTCGCGGCTATCATGGTCACCAACCCGAACACCTGCGGGCTGTTCGAGCGCGACATTCTGGAGATCAGCCGCCTCACGCACGATGCGGGGGCCTACTTCTACTGCGACGGGGCCAACTTCAACGCCATCGTCGGCCGCGTGCGGCCCGGCGACCTCGGCGTCGACGCCATGCACATCAACCTGCACAAGACCTTCTCGACGCCCCACGGCGGCGGCGGTCCGGGGGCGGGGCCGGTGGTGCTCTCCGAGGCCCTGGCGCCCTTCGCCCCGGCCCCCTGGGTCGTCCATGACGCGGACGGCCTCAGCCTGGTCGAGGAGGCGGTCGGCGACGCCGCCCAGGCCTTCGGCCGGATGTCGGCCTTCCACGGCCAGATGGGCATGTTCGTGCGGGCCTACGCCTACATGCGCAGCCACGGCGCCGACGGCCTGCGGCAGGTGGCCGAGGACGCGGTGCTGAACGCCAACTACCTGAAGGTCCGCCTCTCGACGGTGATGAGCCCCGCCTTCCCGGACGGGCCCTGCATGCACGAGGCGCTGTTCGACGATAGCTGGCTGGATGGGTCCGGCGTCACCACCCTCGACTTCGCCAAGGCGATGATCGACGAGGGCTTCCACCCGATGACCATGTACTTCCCGCTAGTGGTGCATGGCGCAATGCTGATCGAGCCGACCGAGACCGAATCTAAGGCCGAGCTGGACCGCTTCTGCGAGGCGCTGCTGGCGCTGGCCGCGGCCGCAAAGGCCGGCGATATCGACCGCTTCAAAGGGGCGCCGTACCTGGCGCCGCTGCGCAGGCTGGATGAGACCCTGGCCGCCCGCAAGCCGCGGCTGGCATGGCGCCCCGAGCCGACGGGTGTGGCGCCGGCGCCATCCGCGGGGGAATAGGCCCAGGTTAGCAAAATTTAACGGACCGTCGCCTTTACGACGCCACGGCCCGTTCGCATATCAGCCTAGCGTAACGGCGGAACCTCCCCGCGCCGTCGTGCGCTCCCAGGTCTGAAACCGTGACTTTCGCCATGCCATCTTTGCGCGTTCACCGCGCCTCGGACGATCTTGCCCATGAGATCGTGAGCCGCCTGAAGCGCTTCGGGCTGGTGATCCTTGGGCTTGCGATCATCGCCCTGGGCCTATTGATCGCCCCGATCCCCGGCCCCGGCGGAATCCCGGTCATCGTGGTCGGGCTGATGATCGTGCTGCGCAACTCGTTCAAGGCGAGGCGTCAGTTCGTGAAAATTCAGCGGGCGCACCCGAAGATGATCTTCCCCATCCGCCGCCTGCTTCGTCGCGAACCCGAGGTCTTCCCGGTGTTCTGGCAGCAGTTCCTGCGGGTCGAGCGGCTGGTTCTTCCCAAGAGGGTGCGCTTCGGCGTCAGGGCCCGGAGGCGCATGTCGCGCCGCCGTCGCCCCGTCGCCGAAGGCTGATCCCTACTGGAGCTTGCCGGCCAACTGGCCGATCGCCCTGTCGACGAGCGGATCGGTCTTGGCCCCCGCGAGCCGCTCGACCAGCACGCGCTCGGCCATCTGGGTGGCGAGATCGGCAGCGGCGGCCTTCACCTCCGCCGTGGCCTGAGCCTCGGCGGTGGCGATGCGACGTTCGGCCAGTTCGCGGCGGCGCTGCAGGCTCTCGGCCAGCTTCGCTTCAGCTTCCGCTTCGTAGCGCTTGGCTTCCGCCTGGGCGTTGGCGAGCAGTTCCTTGGCCTGACGCTCGGCGTCCGCCCGTTCGGCGCGGAGCGATTCAAGAAGACGCTCGGCTTCCTCGCGGATCCGCGCCGCCTCGTCCAGGTCCGCCTGGATGGCAGCCGACTTGGCGTCGAGCGTGGCGAAGATGCGACGGTGCGCCTTCGCTCCGAACAGCACGATGCCCAGGAAAATCAGCAGGCCAGCAGCGACCCAGAATTCCGCCATGCGCGGATCGAGCAAGGCCGGCATCAGGCGGCTCCCTGGGCTTTGAGTTCTGCGGCCGTGGCCGGCGCGCCGGTCAGCTTCTCGACGATCGCCTTGGCCGTATCCAGAGCGATGCCTTCGACATTGCCCATGGCCTTGTCGCGGGTGGCCCGGATGCGGCTCTCGGCCGTGGCCAGTTCGCCCGCGAGGCGCTCGTCCTCGGCGGCCTGGCTGGACGCCAGGGCTTCGGTCGCCTTGAGCTTGGCGTCAGCGGCGACCCGACGGGCCTGAGCGCGTCCCTCGTCGATCTGCGCCTGGGCGGCTTCGGCCTGACCATCGGCCTCGGCCTGGGCGCGGCGGGCCTGTTCAAGCGCCCCGGCGATGGTTTCGGCGCGGGTATCCAGCACGCGGCGCAGCCGCGGCACGAACACCTTGGCGATCAGCGCGTAGAGGATCGCGAAGATGATGAACAGCCAGACGATCTGGCCGCCCCAGTATTCGAAGCGAAACTGCGGCAGGCCGCCGCCTTCGCCGCCGTGCGCGACTTCGGTGGTTCCCGAAAGAACCTCGTGGCCGGGCGCGGTCCCGGCGGCGTCGGCCGCGGGATGGCCGTCGTGGGCGACGCCCGACGGAGTGGTGGTCTCAGCAGCCATTAGGCTCAAGCGTCCCTAGAGGCGACGCAGACCGGCGACGCGCGCGGAATGCGCATCGCCGCAGGTTCTGCGGAATCCGAACTCAGCTGAAGAGGATGAGCAGGCCGAGCACGAAGGCCAGGATGCCCAGCGCTTCGGTAAGGGCGGCGCCCAGGATCAGGTTGGTGAACTGACCGGGGGCGGCGGAGGGGTTGCGGGTAGCGCCTTGCAGGAAGCCGCTGAAGATGGTGCCCACGCCGATGGCCGCGCCGATCATGCCGAAGGTCGCGAGACCCGCGCCGATGTACTTAGCCGCTTCCGCATCCATGATGTTCTAGTCCTACTGCGATGATGAGAGTTGAAGAGAGAAGTTGGTCGTCAGTGATCGCCGAGGTTCACCACGTCATTGAGATAGACGCAGGTCAGAACCGCGAAGACAAAAGCCTGGAGGAAGGCCACCAGGAACTCCAGCGCCGTCAGGGCGACGACACCGCCGAGAGCCAGAACCGCGCCGGGAATTCCCAGCAGGCCCAAGCCGCCGCCGGCCGCCAGGGCGCCCAGGGAAACCACGAAGCCCGCGAACACCTTCAGCGCCACGTGGCCGCCCAGCATGTTGCCGAACAGACGAAGAGCGAGGGTCACCGGACGGAGCACAAACGAGATGAGCTCGATCGGCGTAACGATGAGAAGCATGTACCAGGGCACGCCCGACGGGACGAACAGCTTGTACATGTTGTGCCCGTTGCGGGTGATCCCGACGAACAGCACCAGGGCGATGGTCAAGACCGCGAGCGAGGCGGTGACCGCCAGCTGCGAGGTGGCGGTGAAGACCAGGAACAGCCCGAGCACGTTCATCGCCAGGATGAACAGGAACAGGGTGAAGATGAACGGGAAGAAGGCGCGGCCTTCGTGGCCGATGATCCCCGTCACCAGGTCGTCGATATAGTTGAAAGCGCCCTCGCCGACGAGCTGCAGCCGGCCCGGCACGACCGCGGCCTTGGCCGTCGCCAGGGCGAACAGCAGGATGACGCCGCCGGCGGCGATCAACATCGCCATCGTCGAGTTGGTGATCGACATATCGATCACGCCGACGCCCGGAAGCGAGAAGGCGGGGAGGTCCACGATCTTCTGGACCTCGAACTGATGCATCGGGTCGGCCATACCGCCTCGAAATCCTCAATCTTCCTCGTCGTCGAAGGGGAGATCCTTGGCAGGACCCGCCACCTTCGCCGCTTCGGCGCTCATCCGCTGCGCAGAGCGGACGGCCATCCAAATCGACACTGCGAAGCCCGTAAGGACTCCGACGATCATTCCCCACGGCCCCGTGGAAAGCAGGGCGTCGGCAAGCGTGCCGAAGCCCAGACCCACAAACAGGCCGCCGATGAGCACCCCCATGAGGCGATACCCGTAGCCGGCGGCCCGGGCCCCATGATCGTGGACCGGCGCTGGCGCGGTCCGCGTTTCCAGGGCCTTGGCCCGAGCACTGAGGCGCTTTAGGGCCTCTATGCGCGTTTCATCCGGTTGTGGCATGCGTCGGAAGGCACCTGGACCGCGACGTCGCCGCCAAGGCGGGGGCTGAAAGTCGCGCGGAACCTATAGACGCGACCGCCGAGCGTCAAGACTGGCGGGCGACCATATAATACGTTGTTTTTATTGAGCTTTCGCCAGCTCGCGACATAAGGTCCGTATTCCTGTGGCGAAACGGCGCCACCAGCCCTACTGCGCCGCCATGGCCTCCGCCTGGTGCAGGTCGACGCTGACCAGTTGGGACACGCCGCGCTCGGCCATGGTGACCCCGAACAGCCTGTCCATCCGCGCCATGGTCACCGGGTTGTGGGTGATGGCGATGAAGCGGGTCTGGGTGCGGCGGCGCATCTCGTCCAACAGGTTGCAGAACCGGTCGACATTGGCGTCGTCCAGCGGCGCGTCCACCTCGTCGAGCACGCAGATCGGCGCTGGCTGGGCCAGAAACACCGCGAAGATCAGCGCCGCGGCGGTCAACGCCTGCTCGCCGCCGCTCATCAGGCTCATGGTCGCCATCCGCTTGCCCGGCGGGCAGGCGAAGATCTCCAGGCCGGCTTCGAGCGGATCGTCCGATTCGACCAGCCGCAGTTCGGCCTGCCCCCCTTGGAATAGCGCCTCGAACAGCGTCTTGAAGTGAGCGTTGATGATCTCGAACGCGGCGACCAGCCGCTCGCGTCCCTCGCCGTTCAGCTCGTCGATTCCCTGGCGCAGGCGCGCGATGGCCCCGGTCAGGTCGGCGCGCTCAACCTGCATGGTCTCCAGCCGGGCGGACAGTTCGACCGTCTCCTCCTCGGCGCGCAGGTTCACCGGTCCGATTGAGTCCCGCTGGCGCTCCAGGTTGTAGAGGTGGGCCTCCATGCCCCCGGCGTCGGCAGGGATGGCCACCGCCTCGTCGGCCAGCTTGCGGGCCAGGTCTTCCGGCTCGATCCGGGCGGTCTCACGGATCTGCGCCGAGACCTCGACCAGACGTGCCTGCGCGGCCTCAGCATGGGCGGCGAGGCTGGCCCGGACTTCACGCGCTTCGGACGCCTGGGCCTCGGCAGCCCGCAGCGCCCGTTCGGCTTCCGCCCGCTCGTGCTCGGCCATGGCCAGCGCATCGGAGGACTTCGCCCGGCGCGCCTCCGCAACGCCGAGCTCGTCCAGCAGCGTCGCCCGGCGCGCCTCCAGCGTCGACGGCGCGTCCTTGGCCCGGGCCAGCTCGGCCTGCGCCTTGTCGCGCGCCTGGGCCAGAGCTTCGAGACGTTTGGCCGCGGCCTGCGACCGGCGCAGCCAGTCGGTCCGATCCCGCGTCAGATTCTCCAATCGGCGGGCGCGGCCGTCTCGTTCACGGACCTCCAGTTCGAGCGCGGCGCGGGCGGCGGCGGCGGCCTCGCGCATCGGACCGGCAGCGGCGCGGGCGGCGGCCAGGCGCTCGGCAATGTCTCC
>JAEYTM010000164.1 GCA_023434015.1 Pseudomonadota bacterium
CCGCAATGCTGGCCGCTCCGCCGACCACGGCGCGCCTGTCGAGTTTCGGACCGGATCCGCTCATGTTTCCTTCCCCTTATGAGCGGCGCGTCCCATTTTGGAGGACAGCGTCCCAACTCACCGGCAAGTGGTAACACGTCCGGGGTCCACGTCCATCACCGGCGATAAGTCCGCTATCTGGACCCGGCGGCCTTGCAGCCGAACCCATCCCGCGGGCCGCCGGGAGCCGGCCCAAACGCACAAAGCCCTGCTCGTTTCCGAGAGGGCTTTGGCGACCGTCACCAGCGGTGACGATAAGGAGGATAGAGATGGCCTGGCCGGCCTGCTGCGCGAACGAAGCTGGCCGGCCCGCCGTCTGCTTACATCTTCAGGCGGAAGCCGGCGCGATAAGCGCGGCCGATCCGGTCGTACTGGGTGTTGCTTTGGCCTTGGTAGTAGCCGTCGGTGACCGAGCCGAAGATCAGCGGCGGAGCCTTGTCGAACACGTTGTCGACGGCGCCGAAGAACTGGACCTGCGAGTTCACGTTGTAGTTGAACCCGATGTCGAAGATCTTGCTGCTCTTAACGTCGTTGTCTTCGATCGTCAGACGGTTACCGACCGGGCAGTTCGACACGCACTCGGTGAAGCGCTTGTCGTACAGGCGCGAGCCCACGTAACGCCACGACACGGTGAAATCGAGCCGGTCGTTGCTGTAGGTCGCCGAAGCCGTCCCCTGAACGCGGGCCGGGTCGAGGCCCGGGTTCACCGTGCCGGTCGCCTGCTGGTTCAGCAGGGTGTCGGCGGTGGCCATGTCGCCGACCAGGCGGGTGGCCATCAGGCGCAGTTGCAGCGAGCCGTCCAGGCTGTCGGCGAAGGTCGACATCGGCAGGCGGTAGCTGACGTCGAAGTCCAGACCGCGGGCGCGGCGCGAGGCCACGTTCTGCGGGAGGCGCTTGATCAGAGTGATCTGACCGTTGGTCCGCTCCACCGCGTTGCAGAGTTCGGTCTGGCCCTGGAAGCAGAGATCGACAACCGCCTGGGCGGACGGACGCGCGATGGCCCCCGAAATGTCGATGTCATAGTAGTCGACCGACGCCTGGAAGCCCGGAATGAAGCTCGGCGAGTAGACAACGCCGGCGCTGAAGCCGTCCGCCTTCTCGGGCTCGAGGTTGGGATTGCCCGCGCTGAGCGAGAAGGAGTTGTTCAGCGAGACGTTGTTCACGGGGTCGAACACGGTGGTGCCCGACACGGTCTGGCCGGCCGCGAACAGGTCGGTCAGGCTCGGCGCACGGATGTCCCGCGAAAGGGTCGTGCGGAACCGCACGTCGGCGACCGGCTCATAGACGGCCCCGACCTTCCAGGTCGTGACGTTGCCGGAGTTGCTGTAGTGCGTACCGCGGACGGCGGCGTTCACGTTCAGCGAGTAGGCCCACGGCAGGTCACGGGCGAGCGGGATTTCCACTTCGCCGAAGACGTCGGTGACCTTGGTCTCACCACGGCTGGCCTTGAAGTTGCCGACGAAGAAGCCGGTGGCCTCGCTGATCGGGTCAGCTTCGCCGCCAAGCGTTTCGACGCGGTGTTCGATACCGAACGCCACGCCCACCGGACCGGCCCAGGTTTCGAAGGGCTGGCCGCTGATGTCGGCCGCGGTCAGGTGCTGCTTGATGACCTCACGACGTTCCGAGACGCCGGTCACATAGTCGATCGCGCGGCTGTCGTTCACCCCGATGCCCATCGGATTGTAGGCCACGCAGCCGTTGGTCGGGTCGGTCAGCGTCGAGCGGCAGACGATGGCGCCGGTCGCCGGATCGCGGACGGCGTCCGTGGCCCGGGCGTAGTTCGCGGTGATGCCGGCGTTGCGCGCCCGCGACCAGAAGACCGTCTTGCTGGGCTGGTAGTAGGCGTTCCAGCGCCACTCGGTGTTCATCGCCGAGAAGTCGCCGGTCGCGCCGACGGTGAAGCGGCTGAACTCGGTCTCGTTGTTGATCTGGGCGGGCCCGATGTCGTCGTTGAGCGTCCCCATGTTGAACGAGGTGATGTTGGCCGCCGCCATCCGCGCCGCGACGGTCTCCGGGATGAACGGGTTGTCCGACCGGATCGTCAGGTTGCCGTGACGACGCGTGGGAGTCGCATCGCTGAGGCCGCGCAGCTGCGAGTATTGGCCTTCGGCGTAGATTTCGGCGGAGTCGGTGACCTCATAACTCAGGCGGCCGAACAGCGAATAGCGACGCACGGCCGGGTCCATGTCGACCTTGTCGTCGATCCGGGAATATTCCCAGTCGCCGCCGCTCATCACGTTGCCGGCCGGGCTGACGGTGCCGAAGTTGAAGATGCCGGGCGCGCCGCCCGGGCCGAACATCACGCCGCGCAGCGGACCGGCGGTGATCACGCCGCCCGGAGTGGCGTTGCTGACGCCGACTTCACGGGCCAGCAGGAAGCGGGGCAGGCCGTTGGTGTCGGTGTAGGCCGGGTTGGTGAACAGGTTCGCGCTGTTGCGGTTCCACTTGCGCGGAGCGCCGCTGATGCCCTCGTTGCCGGCGAATTCGCCGGAGAGCAGCACGTGGCCGCGGCCGCCGCCGAACGAGCTCCCCCGGGCCACCGACACGAAGTAGCTTTCATTGTCGCCGGCGCCGGTGATGCCGCCGTTCACCGTCGCCCGCAGGCCCGTGAACTTGTGGTCGAGAATGAAGTTCACCACGCCCGAGAGCGCGTCCGAACCGTAGGCCGCCGAGGCGCCGCCGGTCACGACTTCGACCCGGGAGACCAGGGCGTTGGGCACGTTGTTCACGTCGGGCACGCCAGCGGTGATGCGGCGGCCGTCGATCAGGACCAGCGTCCGCTCCGCGCCCAGGGCGCGCAGGTTGAGGCGGTTGACGCCCAGGGCGCCCGAACTGATGTTGCTGGTGAGGGTCCGCGGCGTCGTGCTGCCCGCAAGCGCCGGCAGGCGGTTGACGGCGTCAGCGATGTTGGTCGGGGCGATCGCCTGCAGCGAGGCCGCGCCGAGCACCGACACCGGCGTCGGGGCCTGGAAGCCGCTGTTCACGATACGCGAACCCGTGACGACGATCTCCTCGATGTCAGCTTCCACGGCGTCCGGGACGGCGGCGTCCTGAGCATGCGCGGCGGTGACCGCAAAGGCCGCGGCGATGGCCGCCGTCGACGTCGCGGTGAACATTCGTGCCCGGCTGGCACGCCCGATCTTGAGCATTCTAGTAATCCCCTCGTCTTGTATCGCCATCGCCCGTGCCGACAACGCGGGCTGGCTCAAGGGCTAGAACGCAGGCTTTCGGGATCACCTCACCACCGGTCGGCGCTTTTGGATTTCCGACCGGGTGGCCGTGCGGACTGCCTAAGCCGCAGGCAGTTTGAACAATGCGTCCGCCGCGGCGGGACGGCGCGGGGGCGAACGCCTTTCAGATGAGGCGAAGCGCGCCCGCCGCGTTTGACCTCAGGCAAGGAAAGGATCTTTTGCTGATGAACCCTTCACGCCTGATGTTGGCCGCCGCGTCGGCGGGTCTCGTTGTGCTGTCGGCCTGCGCCGCCACCTCGGCCCCCGCGAATTCCACGCCGGCCCCTGCCCCCGCCACGGCCGCGCCGAGCGCCAGCGCGAGCGCGGCCCCCGCGGGGGCGACCCCCGACTTGGCTCGCGCCGAGGCGACGTTCAAGACGGTCTGCAGCGGCTGCCACGAGGCCGAGCTGGCCGCCGAACTGCGCAACACCCGCGAGGGATGGCAGCAACTCATCGAGCGCATGTTCGGCTTCGGCCTCGCCGCCAGCGCCGACGAGGTCGCCCAGATCACGGACTATCTGGTCCACACCTATCCCGCCGAGTGACCCGGCCCGGCCCGGCGCCCTGGCGGCGGGTCGATAAAACAGATCATCGCCCACATGAATCCGCCCCGTTTCGTTCGAAACGGGGCGGTCAGTTTACCGGCGGAGGGCCTCATCGACCCTGCGCCTGCCTCCTTGAACGGTGATCAGCCGCGCCGGACCCGGTTCGCGTGGGTGGCCAACTGGAAGAACTTATCCACCGCCGGATCCGTCGGCCGCCCGGTGATCCGGTCGGCGACATACTCGCCCACCATCGGTCCGTGCTTGAAGCCGTGGCCGCCGCCGCCGCTCGCGATCCAGACGTTCTCGAACGCCGGGTGGCGGTCGATGATGAAGTGGCTGTTGGAGGGGCTCTCCATCTGACAGACGCGGGTTTCCAGCAGCGGCGCACCGGCCATGCCCGGGAAACGGTGAGCGATGTAGTCGCGGCCGCGGGTCAGACGCTCCGGCGCGGCCACGCGCTCAAGCGTATCCGGGTCCACCTGGCCCGTCGGGCCGCCGCCGCCGCTCGGGGAATACTTTAGCCCCCGCTCGAGGCTGCCGAAACCGTAGCCGCCGCGGACGTAGTCGTGCCAGGCCGGCTGCTTCGGCCAGGAGAAGCGGTCGTCGCCCGCGGGGACGCCCCAGTAGTGGTACTCGCTGCGGTTCACCGAGACCTTCGGCCCCATCACGTCCGGCAGGACCTTCGGCGACCACGGCCCGAGGGCGAAGACGAACTGCGCCGCCGAAAGGGTCTCGCCGCCGTCGAGGGCCAGGGCGGTCATCCGCGAGCCGGTGGAGGGACCGGGCATGGCCCGCGCGATCCGGAACTCGCCGCCCTTCTTCTGGAACACCTCCGAGACGGTGATCATGCTTTCGCGCGCCTTGATCAGGGCCGCGCTGGTCTTCTCGATGAATGCGAACTCGACGTCGTCGAAGTTCATCTGGGGGTAGGTGCGCCGCAGCTCGGCCCGCTCCAGCACTTCGTAGGGAATCTTCAGCTTATCGAAGATCTGGCGCTGGGCGACCATGTTGGGCAGCCAGCTGTTGGCCAGCTCGAGACGGTCGTTCTGATAAAGCAGGGTGCGGCCGAACTCGGCCTGACGCATCTTCCACAGCACCATCGCCTTGGCCGCCCACTCGGCATAGAAGGCGTCGGAGCCGTATCCCGACCGGATCGAGCGCGTTTCGCCAGCGGACGAGGACCGCGGACTGGACGGTCCGTACTGGTCGACCGAGACGACTTTCAGGCCCCGTTCGCGCAAGGAAAGCGCGGCCCATCCGCCGAAAGCGCCGGCGCCCACCACCACCACGTCGGGCGAGCCGCCGCGACCTGGCGCGGCTTGCACCTGGCTCGCCGCGCCAGCTGCGAGTGCGGCGCCCGTGGCGCCCGTCAGTATCATCCGCCTGTCGATCATTATTCGCTCCCACGATCTTCGATAACTAGAACGCACCGTCGGCGGGAAACCTCACGGGCAAACGGGGCCTGACTGACGCCGCGAAGCGCTTGCGATGTTCAGGCGTGCAGGGCGTCCAGCTCATGCACCAGTTCGGCGAAAACCTTGGCCGGTTCGAGCTCCAGCGCACGGCAGATCAGGTAGAATTCGCGCAGATCCACGCGACGCTGCCGCTTTTCCAGCAGGACGATGTGAGATTGCGAGCGCCCGAGGCGGGCCGCCAGTTCACGCTGGGAGATGCCCGCCCTCTGGCGGGCGCGCGCCAGGAGTTGCGTCAGCGGCCCGTATTCCTCGCTGAAGATCGGACTGGTCGTCGAGATTCCCATGGTCCCCGCATCCATTACACCTTTCAGGTAAGACGGGCGGCCGGCGTATCACCTCACCCATGACACCGGGCCCGAACGGCGGCCGCGCAGCCGCCCGTCCTTGCGATGAGGTGAACCCGCGTCGCTGCGTTTGAACCAAATCAGAGCCTGCCGCGCCCCTCGGACGGGCGCTCGTGCGGCAGCTACTCTCGCATCGTCAGGTCCCGGGCGTTCGGAGCCCGGACCGGCGGCGCAGCGATTGGAAAAATCTCGGCGTCTCGCGCCGACAGCCCGCAGGGACGCTAGATGAGCCGCGTATTCACCTATTTCATAGTCGGTTCGATGGTGTTGGGGGTGTTGGTTGGCTGGATCGTCAACCAGACGCTGGCGCCTGATCAGACGCAGGTGGTGGCGGACAATCTGTCGATCATCACCGACGTGTTCCTGCGTCTGATCAAGATGATCATCGCCCCGCTGGTGTTCGCCACCCTGGGGGCGGGGATCGCCCACATGGGCGACGCCTCGGAGGTGGGGCGGATCGGGGTGAAGACCATCGGCTGGTTCCTGCTGGCCTCGATCGTCTCCCTGACCATCGGCCTGGTGATGGTGCAACTGCTGCAG
>JAEYTM010000236.1 GCA_023434015.1 Pseudomonadota bacterium
GTCCCTGCCGGACGACCGGCAGGGCCGGGATCATCCACGGAACAGGAACCGACTTAAGGCTCAGTAGGCAGGTATGATCCAGGGGATCAGGTACTGTTGGGCCATGACCAGGAGACCGAGAAGCAGAGCCAGCGCGATGCTGTGCTTGAAGGTCCGGGCCAGCACCTCGCCCTCCCGTCCCGTCATTCCGGTCACGGAAGTGCCGGTCGAGATGTTCTGCGGCGAGATCATCTTGCCCATCACGCCGCCCGACGAGTTGGTCGCGGCCATCAGGACAGGGTCCAGCCCGAGCCGGTTGGCCGCGACAACCTGCAGATTGCCGAAGAGGGCGTTTGCCGAGGTGTCGCTGCCGGTCAGGAATACGGCCGCCCATCCGAGGAACGAGGCGACGAGGGGGAACAGCCACCCGACCGAGGAGACGGCCAGGCCCAGGGTGTAGGTCATGCCCGAGTAGTTCATGACGTAGGCCAGGCCGACGACGGCGACGACCGTCACGGCCGCAAGCTTCACCTGGTTGGCGGTCTCGACGAAGGCGCCGACAAACACCGCGGGCTTCATCCGCACCCAGACAGCCATCAGGATGCTCGTGAGCAGGATCGCGGTGCCGGAGGCCAGCGGCTGCCAGCTCCACACGGCGGCGTAGGGCTTGTCGTAGATCGTCACGAAGATTTCGTTGTGCAGGCCGGGCCACTCGACCAGGTTCTGACCGATCAGGTTGACCTTCATTTCGGTCCAGACGATCACGATCACCGACAGCAGAAGCCATGGCACCCAGCCCTGCCAGGTCGGCACAGGCGACTTCTGTGCGCGGAGTTCGCTGGAGATCTCGAGCGCAAACTCGGGGTCGGGGGCGGGCTTCCAGACCTTCAGGAAGGCCAGGGTCGAGACGAGGCACGCCAAGGCGGAGATGACGTCGGTGAGCTCGTAGCCGATGTAGTTGGACGCCAGGAACTGGCCGAGGCCGAAGGACCCGCCAGCCACCAGGAGAACGGGCCACAGAGCCTTAACCGAACGCAAGCCGCCGTACATGGTCACCACGTAGAAGGGCAGCAGCAGCGCCAGGAACGGCAGCTGACGGCCGATCATCGAAGCGAGCGAGTTGACCGGCAGCTGGGTCACGGCGCCCAGCGTCGTCACCGGCGTGCCCAGGGCGCCGAATGCGACCGGCGCGGTGTTGAAGATCAGGGTGAACACCAGCGCTTCAAGCGGCGGGAAGCCCAGAGCGATCAGCAGCGCGCTGGTGATGGCGACCGGAGCGCCGAAGCCCGCCACCCCCTCGAGCAGACAGCCGACGCAGAAGCCGACGACAACCAGCACGATGCGGCGGTCGTTGGGCATGTGGTCGATGATCCAGGCCCGGAAGGCGTCGAAGCGGCCACTTTTCTGAGTGATGTTGTAGAGGACCAGCGCGTTGAACACGATCCACATGACGGGCCAGAGCGCGAAGGCCGCACCGGCGGCGGCGCTGTTGGCGGCCAGCGCCGGGGGAAGCTTCCAGACTGTGATCGCCACGATCAGGCCCGACGCCAGTCCGGCAAGCGCGGCTTGCCACGACGGACGACGCAGCACGCCGAGCATCACCAACAGAACCGCCAGCGGTATTGAGGCCGCGAGGAAGGACAATAGCAGGTTGCCCGCTACGGGCGTGAGCAGCTGATGGAACAAGGGCGCTTCTCTCCAATGGCAAACGGGGCGGCTTGCTTGCTGCGCCGCCCTCGTCGGCGCGCACTATGTACAGAAAAACCTGGGCAGTAGAGTCCCTTCACGCGGATGTATGGAAGGAAGGCGACGCGCCCGGCCTATTGAAACGAGCGGCGCTATTGCGCATAGGGCGGGACGCGTCCCCGCCGGCCCGGGGCGTTCACATCGCCATTCCCTCTGAAAGGTCCTCCGTGGCCGCCCAACCGCCGTCCGGTATATGAAGGCCGCGTTCCGCCTGAGCCGGGAGGAGGCGTCGAGGGCCGCCGAGACCGCCGCCATCGGCGGGGCAGGGGCCCTGCTGTTCGTGCTGTTGCGGGTGCCGGCCGGCGCGATCCTCGGGGCGCTTCTGTTCACCGCCGCCGCCTCCCTGGCCGGACGCCGGCTTGGCTGGCCCACGGCGGTGCGCAACCTGCTCTATTTCGCGACCGGCCTGGGCGCCGGGGCCAGCGTGACCCCGGCCGCGGTTCAGGCGGCGCTGATCTGGCCGCTGTCGATCCTCGCCCTCATCGTCGCCACCGTCGTCATGTGGGGCCTCGGCGCCTGGGTGTTCCGCCGCATGGCCGGGGTGGACGGGAGAACCGCGGTGTTCGCCACCGCCCCGGGCGCCCTGTCGGCCGTGATGGTGCTGGCGGAGGAACAGGACACCGACGTGATCTCGGTCGCCGTGGCCCAGACGCTGCGGATTTCGACCCTGGTCGCCATGGCGCCCCTGGCGCTCAGCTTCGGGCGCGTCACGCCGCTGGCCGGCGACCCGACGCCGGTGATCGCCGGCCCCCTGGCCTGGGCGGCCCTGCTGGCTGGTTCTCTCGCCGGGGTGGGTTTGGCCCGTCGCCTCGGATGGCCGGTGCCGGTGTTCCTCGGCGCCCTGCTGGGCAGCGCCGCCCTGCACGGTTCCGGCGTGGTGACCGTGGGGCTGCCGCCTTCGGCGTTCCAGGCCGCCGCCGCCGGCATCGGCGCGGTGATCGGGTCCCGATTCGCCGGCATAGGCCTTGGCGATCTCGTGCGGCTCCTGCCGGCCAGCCTCGCGTCGCTCGCGGTGATGGCGGTGGTCGCCGCGCCGACCGGCGCCCTTGTCGGCTGGCTGATCGGCGTCGGCCCGGCGGCCGGGCTGATGGCCTTCGCGCCGGGCAGCATGGAGATGATGGTCGCCGTTTCGCTCAGCCTGAACGCCCAGCCCGCCTATGTCGCGGCGCATCACGTTGTGCGCACCCTGCTGCTGCTCGCCGCGCTGCCCGCGCTGGCGGCCCGCTGGAGCCGCGGATGAGCCCCTTCGGCGTCCTGAATTCCGTTGTATGCAAGGTTGACTTCCGCCCGGCGGAGTCGCACGGTGAAATCAAATATCCTATCGGATTTTAGATGCCCCTCATTTCTGTCGCAGAAGCCGAAAACACGGCGCTGGCGGCGCTCAGGGCGGCCGGCGTTCCGGACGGTCCTGCGCGCACCCAGGTCGCGTTGCTGCTCGAGGCCGAGCTTCGGGGCGTTCCCTCCCACGGCCTGCTGCGGTTGCCGCACCTGATCCAGCGGATCGCCAACGGCGTCGTCGATCCGGCGGCCGCCGGCCGGCATGAGTGGCGCGGACAGTCCCTGCTGTGGGTCGACGGCGAACGGGGCCTCGGGCCGGTCGTGGCGCTCAAGGCGCTCGACGCGGCCATGGCGCGGGCGCGCGAGACCGGGGTGGCGGTCGCCGCCATCGGCAACAGCGGCCACATCGGCATGCTGGCCTGGTACGCCGACCATGTGGCGCGCGCCGGCCTGGTGTGCCTGTCGCTGACCACCAGCGAGGCCCTGGTCCATCCGTGGGGCGCCCGCAAGGCGATGATCGGGACCAATCCGATCGCCATCGGCGTGCCCACCGCCGACCGGCCCTTCGTCATGGACACCGCCACAGGCGTCATCTCCATGGGCAAGGTGCACGACTACGCCCACCGCGGCCTGCCGCTGGAGGCCGGCTGGGCCGTGGACAAGGACGGTGAGCCGACCACCGACGCCGCGGCGGCCAAGCAGGGCGCCATTTCCCCGTTCGGCGGCCCCAAGGGCTACGCCCTGGGCCTGGCCTTCGAACTGCTGGTCGCCGCCCTGACCGGCGCGGCCCTGGGCGACGCGGTCAGGGGCACGCTCGACGTGACCGAGGTCTGCAACAAGGGCGACGTCTTCATCGTCATGGATCCGGGTCAGGCCCTGCAGGCGCAGGCGCTGACCGACTATCTCGAAACCATCCGAACCATGCCCCCTGCGGCCGGGTTCGACGCGGTCCTCGTTCCCGGGGATCGCGCCCTGGCGGTCAGGGAGGCGCGGCTTTCCGCCGGCCTGCCGGTCGCCGACGAAGTCTGGACAAGGCTAAGGGCCCTCGCCGAGCAGGCCCACCAGGAGGAAACAACTCGATGACGTTCTTCGCCGCCACCCGCGCACCCCGCCATATCGTGGTGGGCGCCGGCCAGCGCCACGCGCTCGGCAGCTATGCCCGCATGTTCGGAGCCAAGGCTCTGATCTGCACCGACGAGCGCATGGGGCAGGACCCGGTGATGGGCGAGCTGGTCGCCTCGCTCAAGGCCGCCGGCGTCGAAAGCCGCATCTACGACCGGACCTTGCCGGAAGTGCCGATGAGCTCGGTCGAGGAGTGTCTGGAGATCGCGCGCAGCTTCGGCCCGGACATGCTGATCGGCCTGGGCGGCGGGTCCTGCATGGACCTGACCAAGGTCGCCGCGGTGCTGCTGGCTCACGGCGGCAAGCCGCAGGACTACTACGGCGAGTTCAAGGTGCCCGGTAAGATCCTGCCGGTGATCGCCCTGCCGACCACCGCCGGGACCGGCTCTGAAGTCACCCCGGTCGCGGTCGTCGCCGACCCGGAAAAGACCCTGAAGGTTGGCATCGCCAGCCCCGAGCTGATTCCCGTCGTCGCGATCTGCGACCCGGAGCTCACCTACACCTGCCCGCCCGGCCTGACCGCCGCTTCGGGCTCCGACGCCATGACCCACGCGGTCGAGGCCTTCATGTCGATGCCGCGCGCGGCGACGCCGGATCTCAGCACCAACCACGTGTTCCTGGGCAAGAACCAGTTCAGCGACATGTACGCGCTGACCGCCATCTCCCACATCTCCAAGAGCCTCGAGCGCGCCGTGAAGACCGGAAGCGACATCCAGGCGCGCGAGAGCATGATGTGGGCGTCGATGCTGGCCGGCCTGGCCTTCGGCACCGCCGGCACCGCCGCCGCCCACGCCCTGCAATATCCGGTGGGCGCGCTCACCCACACCGCGCACGGCCTGGGCGTCGCCTGCCTGCTGCCCTATGTGATGGAATACAACCGCCCGTCCTGCGTCGGCGACCTGGTGCAGATCGCCCAGGCCATGGGCATCGATCGTGACGGCCGCGACGACGAGGCCTATGGCGCGGCGGCCATCGACGCGATCGAGGACCTGTTCGTCCGCGTCGGCATCCCGCGCACGATCCGCGAGCTCGGCCTCGCCGCCGACCAGCTCGACTGGGCGGCCGAACAGGCGATGGGCGCGGCGCGTCTCGTGAAGAACAACCCGCGCACGCTCGACGTGGCCTCCATGGGCCACATCCTGCGCGCGGCCCAGGACGGCAATCGGGCCGAGCTGCGCAAGCTCCCCGCCTAAGAAGGAACGCATAAGTGTCACTCGCCACCCAAGAGAAGGCCGGCGCGCCGGCCCTCGCGTCGTACAAGACCGACCTCTACATCGACGGCCGCTGGGTTCCCGGCTCGACCGGCGCCCGGATCGACGTGCGCGACCCGTCCACCGGCAAGGTGATCGACAGCGTCGCCGACGGCTCGGTCGAGGACGGCCTCGCCGCCGTTGACGCCGCCGCCGCCGCGGCCGCCGACTGGGCCGCCACTCCGCCGCGCAAGCGCGCCGAAATCCTGCGCAAGGCCTTCGAGCTGATGACCGCGCGGGCCGAGGAGTTCGCCCAGCTCATCTCGCTGGAGAACGGCAAGGCGCTGCCGGACGCCCGCGGCGAGGTCGGCTATGCGGCCGAGTTCTTCCGCTGGTTCTCCGAGGAAGCCGTGCGCGTGCTCGGCGACATCACCCTGGCCCCCAGCGGCGCCAATCGGATCATGGTCCAGTACCAGCCGATCGGCGTCGCCGTGCTGATCACCCCGTGGAACTTCCCGGCCGCCATGGCGACCCGCAAGATCGCCCCGGCGATCGCCGCTGGCTGCACGGTGGTGCTGAAGCCGGCCGCGGAGACCCCGCTGACCGCCTACGCCATGGCCGCCCTGCTGGAAGAGGCCGGCGTGCCGAAGGGCGTGGTCAACGTCGTCACCACCTCGACGCCCGGCCCGACGATCGACGCCATGCTGCACGACCCGCGGGTCCGCAAGCTGTCGTTCACCGGCTCCACCAATGTCGGCCGCATCCTGCTGAAGGGCGCCGCCGACCAGGTGATCAACAGCTCGATGGAACTGGGCGGCAACGCCCCCTTCATCGTGTTCGACGACGCCGACCTGGAAGCCGCGCTCGACGGCGCCATGCTGGCCAAGATGCGCAACGGCGGCGAGGCCTGCACGGCCGCCAACCGCTTCTACGTCCAGGAAGGCATCCACGACGCCTTCGTCGAAGGCTTCGCCAAGCGTATGGGCGCGATGAAGGTCGGCCCGGGTTATGACGAGGCCACCCACTGCGGCCCGGTCATCACCCCGGCGGCGCTGAACCGCATCCAGGGTCTGGTTGACGAAGCCGTCTCGCGGGGCGCCGAGGTCCGTCTCGGCGGCAAGGCGCTGGAGCGCGAAGGCTGGTTCTTCCCGCCGACCGTGCTCGGCAAGGTGCCGGCCGACGCCCGGATCATGAACGAGGAGATCTTCGGCCCGGTGGCGCCGGTGGTCAGCTTCAAGACCGAGGAAGAGGCCATCGCCGCGGCCAACGACACCGAATACGGCCTGATCGCCTATGTCTATACCAAGGACCTGGCCCGCGGCTTCCGCGTCTCGGAGAAGGTCGAAGCCGGGATGATCGGTCTGAACCGCGGCATCGCCTCGGACCCGGCCGCGCCGTTCGGCGGGGTCAAGCAGAGCGGCCTCGGCCGCGAGGGCGCCCACCACGGCATCCTCGAGTTCCTCGAGGCCAAGTACATCGCGGTGACGTGGTAACGGATCGCATCAGCGATAGCGCGGGTTCAGCGGCGGCCACGTCGCCGCTGGCCCGCCGACCTGTCAGTCTGGGCGAAGAGGTCTATGCGGTCCTCTTCGCCCAGATCATGTCCCTGAAGATCGCGCCCGGCGCGCGGATCACCATCGACGCCCTGGCCCGCGACCTCGGCGTTTCGCCCACTCCGGTGCGCGAGGCTCTGGGGCGCCTGGAAGGCGAGGGGCTGATCCACAAGACCCACCTGGTGGGCTACCGCGCGGCGCCGCAGCTCAGCCGCCGCCAGTTCGACGACCTTTACGACATGCGGCTGATGCTGGAGCCCTATGCGGCCGCAAGGGCGGCGGAGGCGATCTCCGAGGAGTCCCTGGCCCGGCTGGCCGCGATCGGCCGCGAGATGGCCGAGGGCGAGCAGGACTACGGCCGTTTCGCCCAACTCGATCAGCGGTTCCACGACGAGATCGCCCGCGCCGGCGGCAACGGCCTGGTGGAAGAGGCGCTCGAGCGGCTGCACACCCACGTGCACCTGTTCCGCCTGATGTATCATTCGACGGTCACTCAGGGGGCGCTCAGGGAGCATGCCGCCCTGATCGTGGCGCTGCAGCAGCGAGACGGGCCCAAGGCGGCCAAGCTGATGCGGGCCCATATCGAACGCTCCCGCGCCCGGTTCGCCGCGCGTATGGACCGGGTCGGAGCCTGACCCGGTCGGTCCAGATCGGGCTTGTGACGCCGGGGCCATGGTCGAATACTGACGAGATGAGCCGAACAGCTGACGGTCTCGATCTGACGGCGGTCCCACCGGCGCCCGGGGCGGAGCCGGCGGCGGAGATCCGCCAGCAGAAGGGCTGGCGTCACAAGGACGCTGTGGCGCTTTTGCGGGAGATGATCCTGTCGGGGGAGCTGGCGCCTGGCGAGCGGCTTCGCGAGGTGGCGATCAGCGAGCGTCTTGGGATGTCGCGCACGCCGGTTCGGGAGGCGTTCCGGACTCTGG
>JAEYTM010000267.1 GCA_023434015.1 Pseudomonadota bacterium
CAAGGAAGCCGGCCACACCGACGAGGAGGCCAATGTCTATTCGGAAGGCGTCCGTCGCGGCGGGACCCTGGTCAGCGTGCGCGCCGATGGGTCCGAGGTCGACCGGATCGAGCGCATCCTCGACGGCCAGCGCGGCGTCGACGCCCTGTCCCGCGGCCGGATGTACCGCGAGACCGGCTGGAGCGGCTTCGACCCTGCGGCCCAGCCCTACAGCGCCGAGGAGATCGACCGCGAGCGCCGGCTGTACGGCGAGCGCCGCTCGTTCGCCGGCGACGACCCCGCCTCGATCCCGGACGAAGGCCTGACCGGCGACACCGACCGCTACCGGCCGACTCCGATCCCTGGCGCGCCCCGCGATTTCTGAGGCGGCGCCCAGGACGACGAAGCCCCGGCCCCCGCGGCCGGGGCTTTTTCGTGCGCGGTTCAGCCCTTGAACCGCAGGCCCCACGCCAGGAAGGCCTCCAGATAGCGGACCAGGTAGCGGGCGGTGGCCTCGTCGGTCAGCCGGCCGGCCTCGTCGAACTTCTCGTGCGCCTTGAACACCAGCAGCTCCGGCTGCGGCATGCAGAAGGAATTGGTGAACTCGAAGGCCTGGCGAAGCTGGCTCTGGCCTCGGGCGCTGCCGGTCATGCCGGGCGAGGCGCCGATGATCCCCACCGGCTTGCCGCCCAACGGCGCCTCGCGCGGCGGGCGCGAGGCCCAGTCGACGGCGTTCTTGGTCACCGCCGGGACGCCGTGGTTGTACTCCGGGGTGACCATCAGCACCGCGTCGGCCGCGCGGATGGCGGCCTTCAACGCGGCGACCCCGGACGGATCGCCCTCGGCCTCCAGGTCGCCGTTGTAGAGCGGCACCGGGCTCAGATCGAAGATGTCGATGACCATGCCGTCCGGCGCGCGCTCCTGCGCGGCGCGCAGCAGGGCGCGGTTGTAGGAGGCGCGGCGCAGGCTGCCGGCGAAGCCGAGGACCTTCAGGGACATGGGGGACCTTCTGCGGATCGGCGGGCGCCGACCGGGTGATCTGGACCGGCCGGACGCCGCGCCGTCAAGCGGTCTCGGCCGGCTCGGCGATCGCCCGCTGCAGCATGTCGGCCAGCCGCTCGCACAGCCGCTCGCGCCCGGCCTCGTCGAGGCCATAGGTGTCGTCGATCGCCCTGGCGACGGCGAAGCCCATGATCAGGCTGGCGGCGGCGCGCACGCGCACGGCGCGGTCCTCGCCGCCCAGCCAGGCTTCGAAGGGCCCGTAGAAGACCTGCTGGCTGTTGCGCCGCAGCGACTCGGCGGCGGTCGGCGAGGAGGCCGAACGCAACATGATCAGCAGCTTGTCGAGCTTGGCGCTGTCCGAAGGGTTCATGATCAGTTCGCGCGCCACCCGGCGGCCGAATTCGGACGGCTCGCCGCGCAGCAGCTCGTCCGGCGGGCCGGCGCTGCAGATCACCTCGCCGAACAGATCCTCCTTGGAGCCGAAGTAGCGGGAGATCAGGGCGGCGTCGATTCCCGCGTCGGCGGCGATCTCCCGCAGGCTCGCCCCGTCATAGCCCTCGTCCGCAAAACGCCTGCGCGCCGCCGCCAGGATCGCCGCCCGTGTGGCCGCAGCGTTACGGCCGCGAACGAAATTTGACGGCCCTGTGGCGGGCATGTGGTCACGCTCCCATTTATTTTCGATCGGCAGTTGACGTTCTTAGGCCGGTTCACTTTATAAGTCACCACTCGTTGACTTAGGCCCGCTCCCACGGGTCGCGACGATGGTTCGGGGATAAGCATGCGATACCTTCAAGCGCTGGCGCTTTGCGCCATATCAAGCGTTGCCCTCAGCGCCTGTGGCAAGCCCGACGCTCCCCCCGCACCGCCGCCGCCGACCGTCTCGGTCTCGGTCCCCCTGCGCGAGAACGTCGTCGACTGGGACGACTTCACCGGCCGCTTCGAGGCGCCGCAGGCCGTCGAGGTCCGCGCCCGCGCCGGCGGCTACCTCCAGGCCGTGCACTTCCGCGACGGGCAGCAGGTCCAGAAGGGCCAGCTGCTGTTCACGCTGGATCCGCGCCCGGCGCAGGCCCAGCTGGCCGCCGCCCAGGCCCAGGCGGAGGTGGCGCGCTCCGAGCTGCGCCGCGCCGAAAGCCTGCTGGCCGCCCAGGCCATCTCCCGCGAAGAGCTCGAGGCCCGGCGGTCCGCCGCCCTGGTGGCCGCCGCGGCCCTGCGGGCCCGCCAGCTCGACGTCGAGTTCACCAAGGTCACCGCACCGATCTCCGGCCTGGTCTCCGACCGCCGGGTCGACGCCGGCAACGTCATCGCCGGAGGTTCGTCCAACGGCGACGTGCTGACCACCATCGTAGCGGTGAACCCGATCCACTTCGTGTTCGACGCCTCCGAGGCCCAGTTCCTGAAGTACAAGCGCCAGGCCGGCAGCGGCGCCGGCGCGCCCGTGCAGGTACGCCTGCAGGACGAGGCCGAGGCCCGCTGGAACGGCCGCGTCGACTTCATCGACAACTCCCTCGACGGGGCTTCGGGCGCCGTTCGCCTGCGCGCCGCGATCAACAATCCCAACGGCTTCCTGCGCCCCGGCATGTTCGGCAGCGCCCGGATGGCCAACGCCGGCGCCTACGCCGCCCTGATGATCCCCGACACCGCCGTCGTCGCCGACGGCGCCCGCAAGGTCGCCTATGTGGTGCCCGCCAGCGGCGAGGTCGAAATGCGGGTTGTCGAGCTGGGCCCGATCAACGGCGGCCTGCGGGTGATCCGCAAGGGCCTGCGCCCCGACGACCGGGTGGTCATCAACGGCGTCCAGCGCGTCCGGCCCGGCCAGAAGGTCGAGGCGAAGCCCGCCCAGATCCAGCGCGGACCCGCGCCCGCCGCGCCGACGGCCCCCGGGACCGCCCCCGCGACCACCGCCACGACGGCGGGCTGAGGCCGTCATGCGCTTCTCGCACTTCTTCATCGACCGGCCGATCTTCGCGGCGGTGATCTCGGTGTTCATCACCCTGCTGGGGGTGTTCGCCTATCCGCTGCTGCCACTGGCGCAGTATCCGGAAATCGCCCCGCCGACGGTGGCGGTCGTGGCCGCCTATCCCGGTGCTTCGGCCGAGACCCTCGCCGAGACGGTCGCCGCGCCGCTGGAGCAGGAGATCAACGGCGTCGAGGACATGCTCTACATGACCTCGTCCTCGGCCAACGGGGCGGCGCAGATCACCGTCACCTTCCGTCCTGGCACCGACCTGGATGCGGCTCAGGTGCTGGTCCAGAACCGCGTCGCCCTGGCCGAGCCGCGCCTGCCCGAGCAGGTCCGCCAGATCGGCGTCAGCGTGAACAAGCAGGCGACCGGCTTCCTGATGCTGGTCGCCCTGACGTCCACCGATCCGGCCAATGACGTCGATTACATCGGCAACTACGCCAACTCCGTGCTGCGCGACCAACTGCTGCGCGTGCCTGGGGTCGGCGGCGTGCAGATCTTCGGCGGCGGCTACTATTCGATGCGCGTGTGGATCGACCCCGGCAAGGCCGCGGCCCGCAATCTGACGGCTTCGGAAATCGTCGGCGCCCTGCGCAACCAGAACGTACAGGTTTCCGGCGGCGCCCTGGGCCAGGCCCCCTCCGACCGTTCGGTGACCAACGAACTGCCCGTGCAGGTTCAGGGCCGCTTGACCAGTCCTGAACAGTTCGCCGACGTGGTGATCCGCACCGACAGCGAAGGCCGCGTGACACGCATCCGCGACGTTGCCCGCGTCGAGCTGGGTTCGCAGGACTATTCGATCCGCGGCTACTTCGGCGGCGACCGCGGGATCGGCATGGCGGTGATCCAGCAGCCGGGCTCCAACGCCCTGTCCACTGCGGCGGAAGTGATCCGCACGGTCGAGGAAGCGAAGGCGACCTTCCCGCCGGGCGTCCAGTACACCATCCCCTACAACCCGACCGAATACGTCGCCGCGTCGGTGGAAGCCGTGCAGAGCACGCTGCTGGAAGCGGTGGTGCTGGTGGTGATCGTGGTGCTGGTCTTCCTGCAGACCTGGCGCGCGGCGCTCATTCCGATCCTGGCCATTCCGGTGGCGCTGGTCGGCACCTTCGCGGTGCAGCTGGCGCTCGGTTTCTCGATCAACTCGCTGTCACTGTTCGCACTGGTTCTGGCCGTGGGTATCGTCGTCGACGACGCCATCGTCGTGGTCGAGAACGTCGAACGGAACATCCGCGAAGGCCTGACTCCACGAGAAGCGTCCTACCGGACGATGGACGAGGTGACCGGCGCGCTGATCGCCATCGGTCTGGTGCTGCTGGCGGTGTTCGTGCCGACGGCCTTCGTCTCCGGCATTCCGGGGCAGTTCTACCGCCAGTTCGCGGTGACCATCGCCGCCGCGGCGCTGATCTCCCTGCTGGTGTCCCTGACCTTGTCGCCGGCGCTGGCCGCCCTGCTGCTCAAGCCGCACAAGCACGACGCCGAGACTTCCGGCCCGCGCTGGCTGCGCCCGCTCACCATCGCCGGCCGCAAGTTCAACAACGCCTTCGACAACATCAGCGACCGTTACGGCCGACTGACGGCCCGGCTGGTGCGCGCGAGCGTCATCGTCCTGGTGGTCTACGGCGGGCTGCTGATGATGACCGGCTGGCGGCTGGCCGACACGCCCAGCGGCTTCATCCCGCAACAGGACCAGGGCGTGCTGATCGGGGTGGTGAACCTGCCCCCCGGCGCCTCGCTGGAACGCACCGACGCGGTGATCCGCCGCGCCAGCGCCCAGATCATGAAGATGGACGGCGTCGAGACGGTGGCCGGTTTCGCGGGCCTGGACGGCGCCAGCTTCTCCCAGGCGTCCAACGCCGGGACCATGTTCGTGCGGCTGAAGGACTGGTCGGAACGCGGCTCGGCGCTCAACGCCGACGCCATGGCCGGCGCCCTGATGCAGGAGCTGAGCGCACTGGAGGAGGCCAGCGTGTTCGTGCTGTCGCCGCCGCCCGTGCAGGGCCTCGGCAACGGCGGCGGCTTCAAGATGATGGTCCAGGACCGCTCGGGCCTCGGCTACAAGCAGCTTGAAGGTGCGGCCTTCGCCATGATGGGCGGCGCCGCTCAGGACCCGCAGGTCCAGGGCGTGTTCACCCAGTTCAACACCGGCTCGCCGCGCATCTCCGCGGATGTCGACCGCAACAAGGCCCTGATGCTCGGGGTGCAGCCGGCCGACGTGTTCGGCACCATGGGCACCTATCTGGCCTCGACCTACGTCAACGACTTCAACCTGAACGGACGCACCTTCCGGGTGACCGCCCAGGCCGAGCAGTCCGGCCGCGAGACCAAGGAGAACATCGCCGACCTGAAGGTCCGCTCCGCTTCCGGCGGGATGGTGCCGCTGGGCTCGGTGACCGAGCTGCGCGACGACACCGGTCCGGTGCGCGTGGTGCGGTTCAACATGTTCCCCGCCGCGGAGCTGCAGGGTCAGGCCGCACCGGGGGTCTCCTCCGGCCAGGCGCTGGCCGCCATGGAGGAGCTCGCCGCCAAGACCCTGCCGCAGGGCATGGGCTATGAGTGGACCGAGCTCGCCTTCCAGGAGAAGTCGGTCGGCAACACCTCGACGCTGGTCTTCGGCATGGCCGTGGTCCTGGTGTTCCTGGTGCTTGCCGCCCAGTACGAGGCCTTCACCCTGCCGCTGGCGGTCATCCTGATCGTCCCGATGTGCATCCTCGCCGCCCTGCTGGGCAACAACCTGAGGGGGATGGACAACAACATCCTGACCCAGGTGGGGCTCGTGGTGCTGGTCGGCTTGGCGGCGAAGAACGCCATCCTCATCGTCGAATTCGCCAAACAGGCGGAGGAACGCGAGGGGCAGGACCGGTTCCAGGCCGCGGTCACCGCCGCCCGGACCCGCCTGCGACCGATCCTGATGACCTCGTTCGCCTTCATCTTCGGCGTCGTGCCGCTGATGCTGGCCACGGGTCCGGGCCAGGAGATGCGCCAGGCGCTGGGAACCACCGTGTTCTTCGGCATGCTGGGCGTGACCTTCTTCGGCCTGCTGTTCACCCCGGTGTTCTACGTGGTCTGCCGCCGCCTGGCGCTGCGGCTGCCCAAGCCACCGGCGAAGGAGCGGACCTACCCCACCACCGCGGGCGGCACCGCCCACGATCCGATCAACGACGAGCCGGAAGGAGCGCGTTCGTGAAATCCGTCCGCTCGGCAACCGCCATCTGCGCAGCCGCCCTTCTGAGCGCCTGCGCCGCCGGCCCCGACTACCGCACCCCGGCGCCGCTCGGGGGGACCGGAGGTCCCTTCGTCAGCGCCGCGCCCGGCCTCACCTCACCCGAGGCGACGCCGGCCGACTGGTGGCGGCTCTATCAGGACCCGGCGCTGGACGACCTCGTCGCCCAAGCCCTGGCCAACAACCGCGATGTGGCGGTGGCCACGGCCAACCTGGCCCAGGTTCGCGCCTCGCTGTCCGAGGCTCGGGCCGGTTTCCTGCCTTCCACCACCGCCACCGGCAGCGCCCTGCGCGTCCGCCAGCCGAACCCGCTGACCGGGGCGCCGATCGAGGACGACGTCACCTCGGCCGGGCTCGACGTCAGCTATGAGGTCGATCTGTTCGGCCGCGTGCGCCGGACCAGCGAGGCCGCCCGCGCCGACACCGAGGCGGCCCAGGCGGCCCTGGACGTGGTTCGGGTGTCTGTGGCGGCGGAAACCGCCCGCGCCTATGCCGACGCCTGCGGGTCCAACACCCAGATCGCCGTCGCCCGGCGCTCGCTCGAACTGCTGGACGAGAGCGCGACGCTCACCGACCGACAGCTGGAGGCCGGCCGCGGCACCGGCCTGGACGTCGCACGCGCCCGCGCCCAGCTCGAGACCACCCGCGCCAGCATCCCGCCGCTGGAAGCCCGGCGCGACGCGGCCCTGTTCCGCCTGTCGGTGCTGGTCGGTCGCCCGCCGGCGGAGGTCTCGCCCGCCGCCCAGACCTGCGCCGCCATCCCGCAGATCGCCAGCCTGATCCCGGTCGGCGACGGCGCCAGCC
>JAEYTM010000284.1 GCA_023434015.1 Pseudomonadota bacterium
CCGCAATCCATGCATCGCGACGCCTGGCGCGCGACTTCAGGCCCCGGCAGAGGGCGGACGAACTCCTTCCAGGTCTTCAGGCGCAGTTCCGGCGCGTCATAGGTGCGGTCCTGGCGTTCGATCTCCAGGAAACCCGTCGGCTTGCCCATCGCGTGGCTCTCCGGAAACTCTAGAGGACTACTCGGCCGCGAGGGCCGCGGCCGTCGCGCGCTCGGCGGCGAGTTCGACCAGGGCGCGGCGGTAGTCGGTCGGCATCACCTTCACGAAGGCGGTCACCGCCTGTTCCCAGGTCTCCAGGATCTCCGCGGCGCGGGCGCTGCCGGTATGCAGGTGATGACGCTCGATCAGGATGCGCAGGCGCTCGGCGTCGAACCGCAGCATGTCGCCCATGCCGCTGTCCTCGACGGACGGCGAGTGCCGGGCGGGTCGGAAGGGCTCGTCGGCGGCGCTCCAGCCGTCGGCGGGTTCGACCTCCTCCAGCTCCACCATGGCGGTGTTGCAGAGCGGCCGGAACCGGCCGGCGGGGTCGTAGACATAGGCCACCCCGCCGCTCATCCCGGCCGCGAAGTTGCGGCCGGTGTCGCCCAGCACGACCACCACGCCGCCGGTCATGTACTCGCAGCCATGATCGCCGACGCCTTCGACCACCGCCACCGCGCCCGAATTGCGAACGGCGAAGCGCTCGCCGGCCACCCCCTCGAAATAGGCCTCGCCGGCGATGGCCCCGTAGAGGACGGTGTTGCCGACGATGATGTTCCGGGTCGGGTCGCGCAGGCTGCCTGGTGGTTGGCGCACGATGACCCGCCCGCCCGACAGGCCCTTGCCGACATAGTCGTTGCCGTCGCCGATCAGCTCCAGGGTCACCCCTCGCGCGGCGAAGGCGCCGAAGCTCTGACCGGCCTGTCCGCGGAAGGTCAGGGAGATCGCCCCGTCCGGCAGACCGGCGTGTCCATGGCGTCGGGCGACCTCGCCGGACAGCATGGCCCCGGCGGTGCGGTTGACGTTGCGGATTTCGTATTCGCCCCGCGCGATCGCGCCGCCATCCAGCGCCTCGGCGGCGTCGGCGATCAGCACGTGGTCGAGCGCCTTGCCGAGACCATGGTCCTGGCGGTCCATGTTCCACAGGCCTTTGGCCCCCTCGGCCGGCGCGGCGTGGAGGAGACGCGAGAGATCGACGCCGGCGGCCTTCCAGTGGTCGAGCGCCGGGCTCATGTCGAGACGATCCACCCGGCCGATCATCTCGGTCATGGTGCGGAAGCCGAGTTCGGCCATGATCTCGCGCAGCTCTTCGGCGACGAAGAAGAAGTAGTTGATGACGTGCTCGGGCTGGCCGGTGAAGCGGGCGCGGAGCACGGGATCCTGCGTGGCCACCCCCACCGGACAGGTGTTCAGGTGGCACTTGCGCATCATGATGCAGCCGGCCGCGATCAGCGGCGCCGTGGCGAAGCCGAACTCGTCCGCGCCCAGCAGGGCGCCGATGGCCACGTCCCGGCCGGTGCGCAGGCCGCCGTCCACCTGCACGGCGATGCGGGTGCGCAGTCCATTGAGCAGCAGGGTCTGCTGGGTCTCCGCCAGCCCGATCTCCCAGGGAGAGCCGGCGTGGGTGAGCGAGGTCAGGGGCGAGGCGCCGGTGCCGCCCTCGAAGCCGGAGATGGTCACATGGTCGGCGCGCGCCTTGGCCACGCCCGCCGCGACCGTGCCGACGCCGACCTCCGACACCAGCTTCACCGAGATGCGGGCGCGGGGATTGACGTTCTTCAGGTCGTGGATGAGCTGGGCCAGATCCTCGATCGAATAGATGTCGTGATGCGGCGGCGGGGAGATCAGGCCGACCCCTGGCGTCGAGTGGCGCACGCGGGCGATGTTCTTGTCGACCTTGTGACCGGGCAGCTGGCCGCCCTCCCCGGGCTTGGCGCCCTGGGCCATCTTGATCTGGATGTCGTCCGCATTGACCAAGTACTCGGCGGTGACGCCGAACCGGCCTGAGGCGACCTGCTTGATCGCCGAGCGCATGGAATCGCCATTGGCCAGCGGCGTGAAGCGGTCCGCCTCCTCGCCGCCCTCGCCGGTGTTCGACCGGCCGCCGATGCGATTCATGGCCATGGCCAGGGTGGTGTGCGCCTCGCGGCTGATCGAGCCGAAGGACATGGCGCCGGTGGCGAAGCGCCTGACGATCTCCGACGCCGGCTCGACTTCCTCCAGCGGGATCGGCCGCTCGGCGTGCTTCAGCCGCATCAGGCCGCGGATGGTCAGCAGGCGCTCGCTCTGTTCGTTGATCGCCCGTGCAAACGCCCGGTACTCGTCCGGCAGATTGCCCCGGACCGCGTGCTGCAGCCGCGCCACCGACTCCGGGGTCCAGGCATGCGCCTCGCCGCGTAGCCGCCAGGCGTAGGCGCCGCCGACGTCGAGCATGGTGCGGTAGATGGGATTGTCGCTGTAGGCGTCGCGGTGGCGACGCACGCTTTCCTCCGCGATCTCGGCCAGGCCGATCCCCTCGATGGTGGTGGCGGTGCCGGTGAAATAGCGCTCGACCAGTCCGGACGACAGGCCGACCGCGTCGAAGATCTGCGCGCCGCAGTAGGACTGGTAGGTCGAGATGCCCATCTTGGACATCACCTTGAGCACGCCCTTGCCGATGGCCTTGATGTAGTTCTTGCGGACCTCGTAGGCGCTCTGGGGCAGTTCGTTGCGGGTCCGCAGCTGTTCGAGG
>JAEYTM010000285.1 GCA_023434015.1 Pseudomonadota bacterium
GCCCAGGCGTCGGCGTCGCCCGGCGCGACGAGCCAGCCGGAGGCGCCGTCGACCACGGTCTCCAGGGCGCCGCCGTGGGCCGCGGCGATCACCGGACGGGCCATGGCCAGGGCCTCGACCGCCGCGCGGCCGAAGGCTTCCGGGACGGTGGTGGGCATCAGGGCGACGTCCGCGAGCAGATAGGCGGCCGGCATGTCGTCGCAGTGGCCGACGATGCGGATCTGGTCTTCCAGTCCGGCGTCGAGGATGGCCGTGCGCAGTTCCTGGTCGTAGCCGGTCCGGCCCTGATCGTCGCCGGCGAACAGGATGATGAAGTCGGTCCGTCCCTGGGCCTTCAGCCGGGCGGCCGCTTCGATGACCGTCAGGTGGCCCTTGATGCGGGTCAGCCGGCCGGCCAGCAGGAAACGGCAGCGCGTATCGTCGGCCTCGATCCCCCAGGCGCGGCCCAGGGCTTCCACGCGGTCCGGGGTCACCCAGGGCGGGTTGAAGCGGTCCAGGTCGACGCCGCGCGGGATGGTCACCACCCGCGCCGGATCGACCCCGTGCTCGGCCAGGATATGGTCGCGGGTGTAGTCGGAATTGGCGATCACCAGGTCGCCGCGCGTCATCACCGCATTGTACCAGCGCTTCAGGCCGGAGCTGGCCTTGTAGACGCCGTGGTAGGTGGCGACGAACGGGGTCCGCGTCGCCTGGGCGGCCCACAGCGCCGAGAAGGCCGGGGCGCGGGAGCGGGCATGGATGAGGCTGACCTTTTCACGCCGGATCAGGTCGACCAGACGCGCCGCGTTGCCGAGCATCACCATCGGGTTCTTCGACTGGACCGGCATCTGGGCCAGGCGCGCGCCGTCGGCCTCCAGGCGTGCGGTCATGCGGCCGCCGCGGGTCGCCACCAGGGCCTTGCCGCCGGCGTCGATCACCGCCCGAGCGACATCCAGCGTCGTCTGCTCGGCGCCGCCGGTCTCCAGTTCCGGGACGACCTGCAGCAGGGTGAAGTTCGAAGACAGGGCCACGCCCCTGCATATCCTGAAACGTGGGACGGTAAAGGCCCGGGGGCGCTGACGATGGCGTGTCCGCACGGTATGAGGAACCATGAACGAGACGAGCGGCTTTCTCGCGCGCCCGGATGGCGAGCGCCTGGCCTGGCGGCGGGTGGCCGGCCAGGGACCGACCGTGGTCTGGCTGGGCGGCTTCCGCTCGGACATGGCCGGGACCAAGGCGCAGGCCCTGGCGGACTGGGCGGTCGGGGCCGGGCGGGCCTATCTGCGGTTCGACTATTTCGGCCACGGGGAGTCGAGCGGCGATTTCGCGCGCGGGACGATCACCCGCTGGCGCGAGGACGCCCTGGCGGTGCTCGACGAGCTTGTCCAGGGGGAGGCGATCCTGGTGGGGTCGTCCATGGGCGGCTGGGTCGCCTGCCTTGCCGCCCTGGCCTGGCCGGAGCGGGTGAAGGCGCTCGCGCTCATCGCGCCGGCTCCGGATTTCACCGAGAAGCTCATGGGGCCGGAGATCCCGCCGGAGGGGCGCGCGGCCCTGGCCCGCGAGGGCGTATGGCTGCGGCCGTCGGACTATGGCGACCCCTATCCCATCACCTGCGAACTGCTGGAGGACGGCGACCGCTGGTCGGTCCTGCCCGGGCCGGTCGGAATCGAGGCGCCGGTGCGCATCTTGCAGGGCGGCGAGGACCGCGACGTCCCCTGGCGCCACGCCCTGGCGCTCGCCCAGGCGCTGAAGACCGAGGATCTCGTCTTCACCCTGGTCAAGGACGGCGACCATCGCCTGTCGCGGCCGCAGGACATCGCCCGGATCCTGGCGATGGTGGCCGAGCTCTAGCCCCCGGCGGCCAGGATCGAGCTCAGGCCCTCACGATAGGTCGGATAGGCCGGCCGCCAGCCGAGCTCGGCCTTGGCCCGCGCGTTGGAGACCCGCTTGCTTTCGGCGTAGCACCGCTGGGCCATCGGCGAGCGCCGGGCCTGGTCGAGCGCCACCGCGGGCGGCGGCGGCAGGCCCAGCAGGTCGGCGGCGTAGGCCACGACTTCGCTGTTGGGCGCCGGTTCGTCGTCGCAGAGGTTGTAGATTCCCCCCGCCCGCGGGCGGCGGATGGAGGCCTCCAGGCCGGCGGCGAGATCGTCCACGTGAATGCGCGAGAACACCTGGCCCGGGGCGACGATGCGGCGCGCCTTGCCGTCCCGGACGCGGTCGAGGGTCGAGCGGCCCGGGCCGTAGATTCCCGGCAGGCGGAAGATGGCGACGGTCAGCCCCATGCCGCGGCCGACCTGCAGCCAGTCGCGCTCGGCGCCGACCCGGCGGGCGCCCTCGGTCGACTGGGCGGCCAGGCGGCTGGTCTCGCTGACCCAGCCGCCGCGGCGGTCGCCGTAGACGCCGGTGGTCGAGAGGTAGCCGATCCAGTCGGGGAAGGCGCCGCCGCGCGCGAGCGCCGGGACCAGGACGGGCAGGCCGGGGCAACCCTCGGGACCGGGCGGGGCGGTGACCAGCACGGCTTGCGCCTCCCCCAGCGCCCGCTCCATGCCTTCCCGGTCGTCGGTCAGGACCGGCTCCACGCCCACGGCGGCGAGCCGCGCCGCACGGTCCGGATCACGCGCCGTGGCGGCGAGCGACCAGCCGGCGGGACGCAGGCGGGCGGCCAGGGC
>JAEYTM010000350.1 GCA_023434015.1 Pseudomonadota bacterium
CGACAAAGGCCGCGCCGCGCTCGCCGGCGCCGACCTCGCAGCCGTAGAGCAGGATGTCGCCGCCGGGGCGCAGGGCCGATCCGATACGCGCCAGGTCGTCCGCGCCGGCGGCGAGGTCGTCGGCCCCGAGGCGGCCGCCGCCGAGGTGGAGCTGGGCCGGGCTCCCGTGGGAGACGATGTGCAGGGCGTCGATGTCGCGGCGGCCCTCGAGCAGGCGGGAGATCCGCGCCAGGCCCTCGCCCTCGCTCAGGCGGTGAACCTCAAGTCCGGGGGCGGTCGAGGGGAAGCCCGCGACCTCGGCGTCGAGGAACAGAAGCTCGGTGACCTTGGAAGACATGACGCACCCCGGAACATTTCACTGACTCGAAAAATGCCGGTATCACGTCGAAGGCGGCGTCGTGTTGCGAACCTGGCGAAAAGTCGCATAACCCTGCTGTTTCAGTGCGTTAAACGCACCAATAGGTAGAAATTTCAGGCCCTTGCGCCCTACCCATTTTGAGTAGCCCGGTGCGGCTCACATCCGCTCGGGAACGGCGATGCCCAGCAGGTCGAGGGCCAGTTCGAGCTGGCGCAGGGTGGCCTGGGCCAGGGTCAGGCGCGAGGCGCGCACGGCCGGCTCGGCCTGCAGGATCGGGCAGGCGGCGTAGAAGCGCGAGAAGGCCTGCGACAGGCGGTAGGCGTGCTCGGCCACCGCATTGGGGGCGTAGCGCTCGTAGGCCTCGACCAGGGCGGTGTCGAAGGCGTCGAGGGTCAGCACCAGGTCGCGCTCGGCCGGCTCGGTGACGGCGACCGGGCCGGGGGCGACGCCCTCGTCGTTCGCCCGGCGCAGCAGGGATTTCACCCGCACCGCCTGGTACAGCAGATAGGGGCCGGTCTTGCCCTCGAAGCTGGTGAAGCGGTCGAGGTCGAAGACGTAGGAGGTGCCGCGGAAGTTCTGCAGGTCGGCGAACTTCAGGGCCGCGACGGCGACCATGTTGGCGATGGACTCGAAGGCGTCGGGGGTCAGGTCCTCGCCGAGGCCGGCCTCGCGCAGGCGCTCGCGGGCCTTGTCGCGGGTCATGCGGATGAGGTCGTCGAGCTTGAGGACGCCGCCCTCGCGGGTCTTGAAGGGCTTGCCGTCGGGCCCGTTCATGGTGCCGAAGCCGACGTGCTGCAGCTGGCCCTCGGCGGCGTAGCCGGCCAGGACCGCGGCGCGGAAGACGATCTCGAAATGGTCGGCCTGGCGCTGGTCGACGGCGTAGATCACCAGCTGCGGGTCGAAGCTGCGCTGGCGGTCGACGATGGTGGCGAGGTCGGTGGTGCCGTACATCGCCGAGCCCTCGGACGAGACCACCAGCAGGGGCGGCAGCTGGCGCTTGTCGTCCTCGCGGGCGACGCGGACGATGCGCGCGCCCTGGTCGTCCTCGAGCAGGCCCCTGGCGTCCAGCTCGGCGACCATCGGCTCGATCAGCGGGTCGGCGTCGCTCTCGCCCTTCCACAGGTCGAAGTCGACCCCGAGGGCGTGGAAGTCGCGCTCCAGGGCCACGCGGGTGACGTCCCGGAAGCGGGTCCACAGGGCGTGGTAGCCGGGCTGGCGGGCCTGCAGGGCGGCGGTGATCTTGCGGGCGCGGTCGCGGTAGTCGGCGTCCTCCTTGCCGCGGGCGGCGGCCTGGGGATAGAGCCGGTCGAGGTCGGCGAGGGAAACGGCCTCGAAGGCCGAAGTGTCGGCCTGGCCGCCGGCGTTCAGCGTCTCGACCACCGCCGCGATGGCCGGGTTCTCGTCGGCGACGGCGCCGATCAGCAGGCCCATCTGATAGCCCCAGTCGCCGAAGTGGGCGTCGCCGACCACGGTGTCGCCGCGGAAGCGGTAGAGGCGCTTGAGCGATTCCCCGATGATCGAGGAGCGCAGGTGGCCGACGTGCATCGGCTTGGCGACATTGGGGCCGCCGTAGTCGATCAGCACCCGGCGGGGCTGCGCGACCTGGCCGGCGCCGAGGCGGGCGTCGGCGGCGATCTCGCCGGCCCGCGCCGACAGGGCCGCGTCGCTGAGCCGGAAGTTGATGAAGCCCGGGCCGGCGATCTCCACGGCGGCCAGGCGCGGGTCGCCCTCCAGCCGGGCGGCGACGGCGGCGGCGATCTCACGCGGGTTGCGGCCCAGCCGCTTGGCGGCGGCCAGCGCCCCGTTCGACTGGAAGTCGGCGAGGTCGGGACGGTCGGAGGGGGTCACGCGGCCCAGTTCGGCGGGCACGCCTTCGGCGGCGAAGGCGGCCTCGACCGCTTCGCCGAGGGTCCGTTTCAGGTCGGTCATTGGGCTGCGGTGTCGGTCCCGGCGTCGGCCACGGCGGTCTGGCCGGCGTTGAGGCGGAAGCGCTTGCCGTCGCGGTTGAAGGCGGCCATCTCGGGCGTCACCTCGAAGCCGATCAGCACCTCGAAGTTCGAGCCGGAGGTGGTCATCGAGGCGCGCGGGATGGTCACCTGCTTGATGTTCTCGGTGACATAGACGCGGTCCTGGCCGCCGGAGAAGCGCACCGGCAGGTCGAAGGTCTCGCGGGCGATGACGTCGCGGTTGCGGTCGGTGACGGCCACCCAGTAGCGGTAGGTCTTGCTGGAGCCGCTCGCCTCCGGCCCGCGGCCGAGCTCGAACAGCACGTCGATGGCCACCTGGATCGGCTCGTCGTCCTTGTACTGGCAGCCGGCCGAGATGCCCTGGATCTCGCCCGACCAGGCGACATTGGCCGAGGCCTCGCGGCCGTCCTTGAACTCGACGTAGCGGCCGGCGTCGTAGAGCGTCTTGACGAACGGGCAGGGGCCGGCGTTGCGCAGGGCGGCCAGCGGCGCGCGGCGGTTGCCCCATTCGGCCTCGCGCTGACGGCGCTTGGCGGCGTCGTCCTCCTGCTGGCGGCCGGGGTCCTGCTGGCGGCCCTGGGCCATGGCGGCGAGCGGGACGGAGGTGGCGGCGACGGTCGCCGCGACGGCGAGGATCAGCAGACGGCGCATGTCAGGCGTCCATAAAGGCGGGCGCGGGAAGGTCCCGCGGGTCGAGGCCGTAGTAAGGCCTAACGAATGCGGCCGCAACGCGGCTGGCGGCGCGGGGGCGGAACGCCTAACTTGCGGCGGCCATGACCGCTGTCCCGTCGCCCGCCGCCAAGCCCGCCATCACCGTCCTGCTCGCCACCCCGCGCGGCTTCTGCGCCGGGGTCGACCGGGCGATCCAGATCGTCGAGCGGGCGATCGCCAAGTACGGGGCGCCGGTCTACGTCCGCCACGAGATCGTCCACAACCGCCATGTGGTCGAGCGGCTGAAGGCCATGGGGGCGGTGTTCGTCGAGGAGGTGTCCGAGGCGCCCTCCGACCGACCGATCATCTTCTCGGCCCACGGGGTGCCCAAGTCGGCGCCGGCCGAGGCGGAGCGCCGCAAGATGCTGTACCTGGACGCCACCTGCCCGCTGGTCTCCAAGGTGCACGTCGAGGCCCAGCGGCATTTCGACGCCGGCCGCGAGATCGTGCTGATCGGCCACGCCGGCCACCCGGAGGTGGTCGGCACCATGGGCCAGCTGCCCGACGGCGCCGTCACCCTGGTCGAGACTGTCGCCGACGCCGCCACCTATGTCCCGCGCAACCCGGCCAATGTCGCCTTCGTCACCCAGACCACCCTGTCGGTGGACGACACCGCCGACGTGGTCGCCGCCCTGCGCGCCCGCTTCCCGGAGATCGCCGCGCCGCACAAGGAGGACATCTGCTACGCCACCACCAACCGCCAGGAGGCGGTCAAGACGGTGGCGGCGCGGGCCGACGTGCTGCTGGTGCTGGGCAGCGCCAACTCCTCCAACTCCGTGCGGCTGGCCGAGGTCGGCCAGCGGGCCGGGGCGGCGGCCTATCTGATCGACGACGCCGACGGCCTGGACCTTGCCTGGCTGGCCGGGGCGGCGGTGGTCGGCGTCACCGCCGGCGCCTCGGCGCCCGAGATGCTGGTCCAGGGCCTCATCGACCGCCTGGCCGAAACCTTCGACGTCCAGGTCGAGGAGATCGAGGCCGAGCGCGAGACGGTGAGCTTCAAGCTGCCCCGGGTGCTGGCGGGGGCGTAGGTGGGCGACGCGGCCGCGCCGACGTTGCGGCCCCACCTTCATCCGATGCGCGGGTCAGGGCGCGTCGGGGAGCAGGTGGTGCGGGAACCCCCCGAGGTCGCGACCCATTGACCTGGGATGCTGACTGCCGTGCGGCCCGTGCGCAGCCTGCTGCTGGCGATTTTCATGCTGATGGCCGGCGGCGGCTTCATGTCGACCCTGGTCGGCGTACGCCTGGAGGCCGAGGGACGCAGTCCCCTGCTGATCGGCGCGGTGGCGACCGCCTATTTCGCGGGACTGGCGCTCGGCTCCCTGCGGGTCTCGCGGGTGATCGAGCGCGTGGGCCATATCCGCGCCTTCGCGGCTTTTGTGGCGCTGCTGTCCGCCAGCACGCTGAGCTACGCCGTTTACGAGAATGTCGCCTTATGGGGCGTGCTGCGGTTCGTGGACGGGCTGTGCGTCGCCGGCGTCTATGTCTGCCTCGAGAGCTGGCTTAACGACCGCGCCGAACGGGAGACCCGCGGCGCCGTCCTGGCCGGCTACATGGTGGCGCTCTACGCCGGCCAGTCCCTCGGACAGCTGCTGCTCAACCTCAGCGACGCCAAGCCGTCCATGCCGTTCGTGGTGGCCTCGATTCTCATCACCCTGGCCATCCTGCCCGTGGCCCTGACCCGCACCGCGAGTCCGCCCCTGGGCGAGCACGCGCCGCTGGCCGTCCGCAGGCTCTATGCGATATCCCCGCTGGGCGTGGTGGGCGCCGGCCTCACCGGCCTCATGCTGGGCGGCTTCTACGGCCTGGGCGCGGTCTATGTGCGCCGGCTGGGCCTGGACGTGGCGGCGACGTCGCTTTTCATGAGCATGGTGATCGCCGGCGGCGTCGCCCTTCAATGGCCGCTTGGACGCCTGTCGGACCGCTTCGACCGCCGATGGGTCATCGTCGGCGCCCTGACCGGGGCCCTGATGATCAGCCTGGCGATCGGGATCATCGCGCCGACCGGCGTCGGGCTGCTGGTGCTGGGCGCCGTTTTCGGCGGCCTCAGCTTCGCCCTCTACCCCCTTTGCGTCGCCCACACCCACGATCACCTGGCCGCCGACCACCGGGTCGCGGCGAGCGGGGGACTGGTGCTGGTCTATTCGGCCGGGGCCGCGGCGGGGCCGCTGGGCGCAGCCTCGGCGATGGCGTGGCTGGGTCCCAAGGGCCTGTTCCTGTTCATTGCCAGTTGCGCTCTGGCCGGGGTAGGTTTCGCGCTCTGGCGCGTATGGGCGAGAAGCCCGGTGCCCCACGAACGCCAGCAGGCCTACCTGGCGTTCCCGCAGACGACGCCAATGTCCGCCACCCTCGACCCGCTCGCCTCGGGTGAGGGCGAGGGCTGAGGGCCATGCGGCCGACGCCGCATTCATCCAGCGCCGAGGTGCTGCTGACGAACAGGGAGAGTCCCATGACCGCAACAGGCGGCGACAGCAAGCGACCGGGCAGACAGCCGGCCGCGCCGGGCCTGCACAGGGCGGTCGCCGCCTCGGCGATCGGCAACGCCACGGAGTGGTTCGACTACGGCATCTACGCCTATGGGGTGACCTATATCTCGGCGGCGCTGTTCCCCGGCGAGACCCAGCAGGCGACGCTTTTCGCGCTCGCCACCTTCGCCGTGTCGTTCCTCGTGCGGCCGCTGGGCGGCCTGTTCTGGGGGCCGCTGGGCGACCGGCTGGGCCGCAAGTCGGTGCTCGCCCTGACGATCCTGATGATGGCCGGCGCGACCCTGCTGGTCGGCCTGATCCCGTCCTACGACACCATCGGCTTCTGGGCCCCGCTCATCCTGGTGGTCCTGCGGATGGTGCAGGGGTTCTCCACCGGGGGCGAATACGGCGGCGCGGCGACCTTCATGGCCGAGTACGCGCCGGACGACCGGCGCGGTTTCTTCGGCAGCTTCCTGGAGTTCGGCACGCTCGCCGGCTTCTCGCTGGGCGCGATCCTGATGCTCAGCTTCTCCCTGCTGCTCGGCGACGAGACGATGCATGCCTGGGGATGGCGGCTGCCGTTCCTGGTGGCGGGGCCGCTCGGGCTCGTCGGCATCTACCTGCGCTCCCGGATCGGCGAGACGCCTGTCTTCGAGGAGACCCGGGCGGCGGCCGTCGAGGAGGCGCCGCACGCGCCGCTGAAGGACCTGATGACCCGATACTGGCGCCCGATGCTGGTGATGGGCGGCCTGGTGGTGGCGCTCAACGTCGTGAACTACACCCTGCTCAGCTACATGCCGACCTATCTGGAGCGGCGGCTCGGCCTGACGACGCAGGAGGCCTTGCTGGTGCCGATCGTCGGGATGCTGTTCATGATGGTGCTGCTACCCTTCGCGGGCGCGCTGTCGGATCGGATCGGCCGCAAGCCCCTGTGGTGGATTTCCCTCGTCGGGCTCTTCGCCCTGGTCGCGCCGCTCTATCATCTGATGTCCACGGGCTTCGCCGGGGCGGTGATCGGCTTCGCCGCCCTGGGGCTGCTTTATGCGCCGCAGCTGGCGACCATCTCGGCGACCTTCCCGGCCATGTTCCCGACGCAGGTCCGCTTCGCCGGCTTCGCGGTTTCCTACAACGTCGCCACCTCGCTGTTCGGCGGCACCGCGCCGGCGTTCAACTCCTGGCTGATCGAGGTGACCGGGGACCAGATGATGCCGGCCTATGTGATGATGGGATCGTGCGTGATCGGCATGGTGGCGCTGCGGTTCGTGATCGAAACCGCCGGCCAGTCGCTGCACGGGTCTCACATCCCGGGGTCGGAGGCCGCGCGGCGAGAGGCCGCCGTGAGGGCCGGCGCCGCCGTGGCGCGCTCGTCCCCCTGACCGCGGGCCAGCAGAGCCGAGATGTCGCCCCCGCTGGGGTGCTGATACAGCCGCAGGCCGAACTCCGGCAGAATCGCCAGCATGTGATCGAAGATGTCGGCCTGGATGCGCTCGTAGCTGGCCCAGGCGACGGTGGAGGTGAAGCAGTAGATCTCCAGCGGGAGCCCGCTGGCCGAGGGCGCCAGCTGCCGGACGAGCAGGGTCATTTCCCGCGAGATTTCGGGATGGGTCTCAAGGTAGGCCAACACATAGGCGCGGAAGGTGCCGATGTTGGTGATGCGGCGGGCGTTCACCTTCTCGCGGACACGCTCTGGCCGCGCCGCGTTCCATGCGCCTAGCTCCTGTCGTTTCTGGTCGAGGTACGGCGCGAGCAGGGCGAAGCGGCCGAGGTTCTTGATCTCTTCCGGGCTCAGAAAGCGGATGCTGGTCTGGTCGATCATCAGCGCGCGCTTGATCCGACGTCCGCCGGATTCCGACATGCCGCGCCAGTTCTTGAACGACTCGGTGATCAGCCGGTGCGTCGGGATGGTGGTGATGGTCTTGTCCCAGTTCTGGATCTTCACCGTATGAAGCGCGATGTCGACGACGTCGCCGTCGGCGTTAAGCTGGGGCATCTCCACCCAGTCGCCGACGCGGACCATGTCGTTCGAACTGATCTGCACCGACGCGACCAGGGACAGGATGGTGTCCTTGAACACCAGCATCAGTACGGCGGCCATGGCGCCCAGGCCTGACAGCAGCAACACCGGCGAGCGATCCATCAGGGTCGCCAGCATGAGGACCGCGCAGGCGCCATAGACCAGCAGCTTGCCGACCTGGACATAGCCCTTGATCGGCCGGTTGGCCGCGCCGGGGCGGCGTTGGTAGACGTCGTTGAGCAGGCCCAGGGCCCGGCTGATCGCCAGGCCGACGGCGAGGATGATGAACGCGGCGGCGGCGTTGCGCGCCACGGTCGCCAAGCCGGCGGGAAGGTGCGGCACGGCGCCGATCCCGACCTGAATGACGGTGGCCGGCACGATGCTCGCCAGCCGCGCGGCGATCAGGTCGATCTGCACCCGGTCCTGGGCGAAGGCCGTCGCCGCCAGCAGGCGCCACGCCAGGTTCCCGGCCACCCGCCGGGCCAGCCAATGACCCAGCGCCGCCAACAGGAGAAGCGCGGCCAGGCCCACGGCCGTCTGCAGCCAGGGTTGCTGGAAGATGTGCGGACTGAGCGTCAAGGCCAGGATCTCCTCCATGGGATGGGGCCCCGCAGCCTCGGGGTGGGGACAGGCAGGCGGGGTCCGGTCCGACGGGTTTCAGGGG
>JAEYTM010000352.1 GCA_023434015.1 Pseudomonadota bacterium
CCTCAGTCCCTCTGGGACAGCTCCCCCAAAGGGGGAGCATCGCCCGCCCGCTCGCGCTATTCAGTCAGTGCTGACTGTCTTTTTGTGATTCCCGCCATGTCCACGACCACCGCTCCCCCGCCGCCGCCCGCCGACCGGATCATCGAGGAGCCGCTCAGCGAGGCCCTGTCGCGCCGCTACCTGGCCTATGCGCTCAGCGTCATCACCGACCGCGCCCTGCCGGACGTGCGCGACGGCCTCAAGCCCGTGCAGCGCCGCGTGCTCTACGCCATGCGCGAGATGCGGCTGAACCCGGACGCCGCCGCCCGCAAGTGCGCCAAGGTGGTCGGCGAGGTGATGGGCGGCTACCACCCGCACGGCGACCAGTCGATCTACGACACCCTGGTGCGCATGGCCCAGCACTTCGCCCAGCGCTATCCGCTGGTGAACGGCCAGGGCAACTTCGGCAACATCGACGGCGATAACGCCGCGGCCATGCGCTACACCGAGGCCAAGCTCACCGAGGCCGCCACCCTGCTGCTGGACGGCATCGACGAGGACGCCGTCGACTTCAAGCCGACCTACGACGGCCAGGACGACGAGCCGGTGGTGCTGCCGACCGGCTTCCCCAACCTCTTGGCCAACGGCACGACGGGCATCGCCGTCGGCATGGCCACCTCCATCCCGCCGCACAACGCCGCCGAGCTGGTCGACGCCTGCCTGCACCTGCTGGACGACCCGGAGTGCTCGACCGAGGCCCTGATGACCTACGTCAAGGGGCCGGACTTCCCCACCGGCGGGGTGATCGTCGAGCCCGCCGCCAGCCTGCTCGACACCTATGAGACCGGCCGCGGCGGCGTGCGCCTGCGCGCCCGCTGGGAAAAGGAGGACCTCGGCAAGGGGACGTACCAGATCGTCGTCACCGAGATTCCCTATCAGGTGAAGAAGGCCGACCTGGTCGAACAGCTCGCCGGCCTGATCGAGGCCAAGAAGGCCCCGCTGCTCGGCGACGTGCGCGACGAGAGCGCCGAGGACGTGCGCCTGGTGCTCGAGCCCAAGTCCCGCAACGTCGAGCCGGAAGTGCTGATGGAGAGCCTGTTCAAGCTCTCCGACCTGGAGAACCGCTTCAGCGTCAACCTCAACGTCCTCGACGGCCGCGGCACCCCCGGCGTCATGGGGCTGAAACAGGTGCTGCGCGCCTGGCTGGAGCACCGCCGCGACGTGCTGATCCGCCGGGCCCGCCACCGGCTGGCGAAGATCGAGGCCCGCCTGCACATCCTCGACGGCCTGATGATCGCCTACCTCAACCTCGACGAGGTGATCCGCATCGTCCGCTACGAGGACGAGCCGCGCCAGAAGCTGATCGAGGCCTTCGAACTCACCGAGATCCAGGCCGACGCCATCCTCAACACCCGCCTGCGCCAGCTCGCCCGGCTGGAGGAGATGGAGCTGCGCCGCGAGCACGCCGAACTGTCCGAGGAACGCGACGGGATCACGTCGATGCTGGCCAGCGAGAAGGCCCAGTGGAAGCTGGTCGCCGAGGGCCTGCGCCACGTCCGCGGCATCCTCGGCCCCGACACCGCCCTCGGCCGCCGCCGCTCGATCTTCGCCGAGGCGCCCCAGGTCGACGCCGAGGCGGCGATCGAGGCGATGATCGTCCGCGAGCCGATCACCGTCATCCTCTCCGAACGCGGCTGGATCCGCGCCGCCAAGGGCCGGGTCGAGGACCCCTCGGAGCTGAAGTTCAAGGAAGGCGACAAGCTGCAGTTCCTGGTCCCGGCCGAGACCACCGACAAGCTCTTGATCCTCGCCTCCGACGGCCGCTTCTTCACCATCGGCTGCGACAAGCTCCCCGGCGCCCGCGGCCACGGCGAGCCGCTGCGCCTGATGATCGACCTCGACGACAAGGTCGCCCTGGTCGACGTCTTCGTGCACAAGCCGGGCGCCAAGCGCATCGTCGCCAGCAAGGAGGGCTACGGCTTCATCCTGCCCCAGGACGAGGCCATCGCCTTCCGCCGCGCGGGCAAGCAGGTGCTCAACGTCGCCTCGGCCAGCGGCAGGAACGCCGCCGTCGTCTCCCTGCCGCTGGCCCCGGACGGCAAGCCCGCCGACCACATCGCGGTCATCGGCGACAACGGCAAGATCCTGGTCTTCCCGACCTCCGAACTGCCCGAGATGCCCAGGGGCAAGGGCGTCAAGCTGCAGGCCTACCGCGAGGGCGGGCTGAAGGACGCCACCGTCTTCAACGCGGAGGAGGGCGCCGCCTGGACCACCGCCGACGGCCGCACCCGCCAGTGGCCCGAATGGCGCGACTGGCTCGGCCGCCGGGCCAGCGCCGGCCGCCTCGCCCCCAAGGGCTTCCCCGCCACCAAACGCTTCCGCCCGAAGACCTAGCCGCCCCAGATCCTTCCCCCCCAGGGGGAGGTGGCCCGAAGGGCCGGAGGGGGTTGAAGCCCCGGGCGTTTGAGCTGGAATCCCCTCAGTCGCTCCGCGACAGCTCCCCCTGAGGGGAGCATCTGAGATCAGCCCGCCGCCATGGTCATCGGCCGCATCTTCAGCTCGGCCAGCAGGGCGGCGTCGGTGTCCTGGTCGGGGTTGCTGGTGGTCAGCAGGGTCGCGCCGACGAAGATCGAATTGGCCCCGGCCAGGAAGCACAGGGTCTGCAGCTCTCGGCTCATGTGCTCGCGGCCGGCCGACAGCCGCACCGCCGCCTTCGGGCAGACCAGCCGGGCGACGGCGATCATCCGCACGAACTCCAGTCCGTCCACCGGCGCGGAGCCGCCCAGCGGCGTGCCCGGGATCGGCATCAGGTCGTTGATCGGCAGGCTGTCCGGATGCGCCGGCAGATTGGCCAGCTGTTGCAGCAGCTGCGCCCGGTCGCGTCGCGTCTCGCCCATGCCGACGATGCCGCCGCAGCAGGTCGACATGCCGGCGTCGCGCACCGCCGCCAGGGTGTCCAGGCGGTCCTGGTAGGTGCGGGTGGTGACCACCTGGTCGTAATAGTCCGGCCCGGTGTCGAGGTTGTGGTTGTAGTAGTCCAGGCCGGCGGCCTTCAGCGCCCTGGCCTGATCCGGCGTCAGCATGCCGAGCGTGGCGCAGGTCTCCAGCCCCAGCGCCTTCACGCCGGAGATCATCGCCGTCATCTTCGGCAGGTCGCGGTCCTTCAGGTCGCGCCAGGCCGCGCCCATGCAGAACCGCTGCGCCCCGCCGGCCTTGGCCTGGGCGGCGGCGGCGATCACGGTGTCCGCCTCCATCAGCTTGGTGGCGGCGACGCCGGTCTTGAACGACTGCGACTGGCTGCAGTAGCCGCAGTTCTCAGCGCAGCCGCCGGTCTTGACCGACAGCAGCTGCGACAGCTGCAGCTCGGTGGGATCGAACCAGCGCCGGTGGACCTCGGCGGCGCGGAACACCAGCTCGGTGAACGGCAGCTCGAACAGCGCCTCGACCTCATCCAGCGTCCAGTCGTGGCGCGGCTCGCCAGGATCGCGGGCGGGATCCCGGGTCAGGCTGGCGGGCAGGATGGGGGCGTTCATGCGCGCTCCTTCGGGGCGAGGCTCGGGGCTTTAGACCGCGCACCGCGTTTCCGCGCAAGGCGCCCGCGGCTTTGATCTGGCTCATGCCTTCGACCGCACCGAATGCTAGAAGCGGAGGGGGACGGAGACCGCCATGACGGATTCCCACGAGATCGAACTCAAATTCCTCTGCGCGCCGGCGGACCTGTCGGCGGTGCTGGCCGCCGCTCCGGCCGGCGACGACGACGTCCGCGAACTGATCTCGGTCTATTTCGACACCCCCGGACGCGACCTGCAGAAGGCCGGCGCCTCGCTGCGGGTGCGCGAAAGCAAGGCCGGCCGCGTGCAGACCTTCAAGCGGGGCGCCGGCCTGGCCCGCGAGGAGC
>JAEYTM010000086.1 GCA_023434015.1 Pseudomonadota bacterium
GAGGGCGCCTTGATCGCCTCGACGGCGGGCGTTTGGCGCGGGGCCGGGTTCATTTGGGGGCGGCCGGGCGCGGCACGTAGCTACCCTCGCTCACCCGGCCGTCGGCGCCGACCTCGCCGGGCACATAGACCATGTTGCGGTTGTCCGTGCGGAAGGCCGAGGTGGCGATGAAGGAGGCGCCGAACAGCACGGCGCCGGCCGCGAACAGCCAGGCCCAGGGCGTGGCCCCGGGCGTGCGGCCGTTGCGCCTGGCCCACCAGCTCCAGCCGAACCAGACCGCGAAGGGGATGGCGATCAGCACGCCGCGCAGGATCAGCAGTCTAAGCAACGGCGGCTCCATAAAGTCGGTCGTAGAGGGCGCGCAGTATGCCCGCGGTCGCGCCCCAGATCATCCGGTCCTCGTGGGTCATGGCGTAGAACCGCCGCCGCTCGCCGTCCGGCAGCTCGCGTTCGCGCTGCTCGTGGTTGCCCGGGTCCATCAGGAAGCCGAACGGGGTCTCGAAGATGTCGGCCACTTCGGCCGGATTGGCCGCCAGGCTGAAACCGGCGGCCACGAAGCCGACCACCGGGGTGATCAGGTAGCCGGTGCCGGTCTGATAGGGCGTCGACAGCCCGGCCAGCGACACGAACTGCGGCTGCAGGCCGATCTCCTCGCGCGCCTCGCGCAGCGCCGTCTCCCAGGGCGTCTCGCCCGGATCGCGCCGACCGCCCGGCAGCGCCACCTGGCCGGTGTGCGCCTTCAGCGTGTCCGCCCGCCGGGTCAGCAGGACGGTGTACCCCTGGCTGCGCTCCACCAGGCCGATCAGCACCGAGGCCGGAGTCAGCCGCTGGTGCGGGTCGCGCGGCCGGGCCGGATTGAGGTCGTAGTCCGAGCGCACCCCGCCCTGCACCGGATCGCGCTCCTCCAGCGGGTCGAGGTGGCGGCTGATCCACTCTCGCAGCTCGCCGCCCCGGGTCAGGCTCAGGTCGTTCACAGCCGGTGCGCCCCCGCCGGCCCGACCGGGAAGAAGGCGCCGTTCGAGGTCACGCCCAGGGTCGGCCCCTCGGGCGTCTGCCGCTCCTGCGCCATTTCCACCAGTTCGTAGAACACCGGCCGGGCGATCAGCGCCTCCAGCCCGCGGCGGACGTGCAGATAAGGCCGCGGCTCGCCGTCCGGCCCCATCTCGACCCGCAGGCCATGGTCCGGCCCCGCCTCCACCTCGTCGCCGACATTGGTCAGGAAGCGCAGGGCCGCGCCGTCGCCGTTCCCGTTCACCTGGTCGACCCGCGTCGCCACGAACGGCGCGTCCTCGACCTCGATCTTCAGCTTCTCGACCGGCGTCACCAGCCAGGTCCCGTCGTCGTCCTTGCGCAGCACCGTCGAGAACAGCCGCACCAGGGCCTCGCGCCCGATCGGCGTTCCCTCGTGGAACCACGTCCCGTCCCGGCGGATGACGATGTCGATGTCGCCGCAGTTTGGCGGGTTCCACAGATGGACCGGCGGCAGGCCGCGCCCCGGGGCCTGGGCCTTCGCCGCGGCGATCACCCCGTCCAGCCCGGCTTTTCCGGTCGTCTCGTCCATGACGGCAAGGTAGGGGCCGCCCGGCTCCGCCTCAAGCGCCGGCGCGCTCAGCGGGCTGCGACCTCGCCGGCGAGCGCCGTCGTCTCCGAGCCCATCTGCCGGGCCAGCACGCGGCGCTGGTCCACCGGCCCCGGCAGGCGCACCTCGCGCGTCGTCTCGGCCGAGAAGCCGAACCGCTCGAAATAGGGCCTGTCGCCGACCAGCAGCACCACGGCCTCGCCGGCCGCCGCCGCCGCCGCGCAGGCGCGCTCCACCAGCCGCCCGCCGACGCCGGCGCTGCGTTCGTCCTTCTCGACCGCCAGCGGGCCCAGGAACACCGCCGGCGTCGCGCCGATCCGCACCCGCCACTGGCGGACCGATCCGACCAGTCGCGATCCGTCCCAGGCGCAGAACGACAGCTCCGGGGCGAAGTCGGCGAACTCGCGCACCCGCTCGGAGGCCTTGGTGAAGCGGCCCGGCCCGAAGGCGTGGTCCAGCAGGGCTTCGATGGCGGCGTGGTCGCCGGGGTCTTCGGGCCGGATGGCGGGCGCCTGGAGCGGCGCGAGGGACGGGGCGGTCATGGGGATCCGGATGTTCGGGCGACGGCGACGTGACCGCGGCCAGCATCAATGCGCCGGCCGGCGGTCGGTTCGATCAGATGGCGCGGCGTGCGCGCGGCGTTCGTCGAAGTCGCATGGCGGGACCCCCTGCGGCCGGTCGGCCGCCCACGGAATGGGCGCACCTATGGCGCCGCCGCCCCCACGTCAACGGCCCTTGGAAGTCTCCCCGGCCCCCGGCCGCGGCGCGGCGCCAGAGCCTCCCCCTCAGGGGGAGGTGGCCCGCAGGGTCGGAGGGGGTTGAAACCCGCTGCCCCGCCGCAGCATGCTCGCTCGCCGGCGCGACGCCGGATTGGCGTAACCGCCCCGGCGCCTCCTAGCCCGCCGCCAGGGCCCGCAGCTTCTCGCCGGTCAGCCGCCGCCCGATCCAGTCGGTCAGGGCGGTGGCGCCCAGGCTGTCGTAGAAGGCGATGGAGGGCGCGTTCCAGTCGAGCACCGCCCATTCCAGCCGCCCGAGGTCCGCCTCGACGCACCGCCGCGCCAGGCGGCGCAGCAGCGCCTTGCCGGCCCCCTTGCCGCGCGCCTCCGGCCGCACGAACAGGTCCTCGACATAGATCCCCGCCCGCCCACGGAAGGTCGAGTAGTTGTAGAACCACAGGGCGAAGCCCACCGGCGCGCCGTCCAGCTCGGCGATCTCGCAGAACGCCCGCGGGTTCTCCCCGAACAGGTCGCGGCGCAGGTCCTCCTCGGTGACCTCCACCTCGGCCAGCAGGCGTTCGTATTCGGCCAGCTCGCGGATGAACTGGAGGATCAGCGGCACATCGGTCGGGTGCGCCACCCGGACAGCCACGCTCATGCGCGCGACGGCTCGCCCTGGCCGATGGTCACCCCCGGCGGGGGCGGCAGGTCGTCGGGTACGAAGAAATCGGGCATCAGGGTCTCGCTCGGATCGACACTGTACGGATCGAAGTCGCGCACGCCCTCCTCATACAGGAAGCTGTCGTCGATCAGGAAATGGCCGGTGAACGCCCGCGCTCGCTTGTTGAAAACCGCATAGGCGGCGTCGGCCATGATCTCCGGCTTGCGGCAGTGGCGCAGGCCCTCCTGCCCGGCCAGGGCGAACTCGATCGCCGCCGTGGCGATGGCGGTGCGCGGCCAAAGGGCGTTGAACGCCACCCCGTCGCGCCGGAACTCCTCGCTCATCCCCAGCACGCACAGGCTCATGCCGTACTTGGCCATGCTGTAGGCCGTGTGGCCGGCGAACCACTTCGGCTTCATGTCCAGCGGCGGCGACAGCATCAGCACATGCGGGTTCTCGGCCTTCAGCAGGTGCGGCAGGCAGGCCTTCGACGTCAGGAAGGTCCCGCGCGCGTTCACCTGGTTCATCAGGTCGTAGCGCTTCATCTCGGTCTGCAGGGTGCCGGTGAGCTGGATGGCCGAGGCGTTGTTGACGCAGATGTCGACGCCGCCGAACCGGGCCACGGTCCGCGCCACCGCCTCCATCACCGAGGCCTCGTCGCGCACGTCGACCACCAGCGGCAGGGCCTGGCCGCCCGCGGCCTCGATCTGCGCCGCCGCCGTGTGGATAGTGCCGGCCAGCTTCGGGTGCGGCTCGGCGGTCTTGGCGGCGATCGCCACATTGGCCCCGTCGCGCGCGGCGCGCAGGGCGATGGCCAGGCCGATGCCGCGGCTGGCGCCGGTGACGAACAGGGTCTTGCCTTGCAGGGACATCAGGACACCTTCGTGAAATCGGGCGCCCGCTTCTCGGCGAAGGCGGTGAAGGCCTCCCGCGCCTCGGGCGACTTGAGCTGGGCCGCGAAATGCGCCCCCTCCTCCGCCATCCGCGCGGCGATCCCGGCCGGGTCGCGCATCAGCGCCTTGGTGAGCGCCACCGCCGAGGGTGGCCGCGCCGCCACGGCCTCCGCCGCCGCCCGCGCCTTGGCGCGCAGCTCGCCGGCCGGCACGGCGGCGTTGGCGATGCCCCAGGCGGCGGCCGTCCTGCCGTCCACCGCCTCGCCCAGCACGAACATCGAGAAGGCCCGCGCATGGCCGATCCGGGCCGGCAGCAGCATCGAGGACGCCGCCTCCGGGACCAGCGCCAGGTTGACGAAGGGCGTGGTCAGCACCGCATCCTCCGCCACATAGACCAGGTCGCAGTGCAGCAGCATCGTCACCCCGACCCCGACCGCCCGGCCATGGACCGCCGCCACCAGCGGCGTCGTCGCCCGCGCCAGGGCCGCCAGCAGGGGATTGCCCTGCACCGCCGCGTCCGCCTGCCCGGCCGCCGCCACCGCCACCTGGGCGAAGTCGGCGATGTCGTTGCCGGCGGTGAACACGTCCCCCGCGGCCTGGATCAGGATGCAGCGCACCGCCGGGTCGTCCGCCGCCGCGTCGATCGCCTCGCCCAGCGCCTGGTACATGGCCCGCGTCAGGGCGTTCTTCTTCTCCGGACGGTTCAGCGTCAGGGTCAGCACGCCCCCGGAAAGCGCCCTCAGGACATGGGGCGTCTCGCTCACATCACCGGCCATCGCCGCCTCCGCATGTTGACGCCGTTCAGTTAAGCCGGCGGCCGCCCGCCCGTCGACGGTGTCGTGGCGGAAGGCCCGCGGATGGCGATCACCGCCATGTGATCCGCCCGGCGATCCAATCGGGCCGCGCCGCCGTATGGGCGGCGACGACGTATCGCCCGCGCTTCGTGTCGAGTTGGGTTCTGGTGTGTACACGCTGAAGGTCTTTTACGACGGCGACCCCGTCGCCCGGGAGACGGTGCAGTTGAGCCGCGCGGCCGACGTCCTCGCCGACCTTCCCCGCCTGCTCTCCCGCCACGGCGGGTGCGAACGCATCGCGGTGCTGGTCGATTCCGTGCAGCTGTTCGCCGTCGACTGCCGGGGCGAGCGCATCGCCGACTGAGGGCGTTTTTTCCGCCGGGGGATGCTAGTCAGCCGCCATGACCGAACCCGTCCGCATCTGGATCGCCGCCACCCACCATCCGTCCTTCCTCAACGGCGGCTGGGCCTTCGTCCGCGCCGAGGGAACCTTCGTCACCGGCATGGCCGGCGGCGATCGCCGCACCGCCCGTGAGGCCATGGCCCTGAGCGCGCTGTTCGCCGCCCTGAAGGACCTGCCCGACGCCGCGCCGCTGGTGATCCACGCCCAGACCCCCGACGCCGCCGCCGTGCTGGAATTCTTCGCCACGCCCAAGGAGCCGCCGACCACCGACCTCGAGCTGCGGGCCCGCATCCGCAAGGCCCTGGCCGGCCGTCAGGCCCGGCTGGTCCGCGTCGAGCGCGCCCCGGCCACGCCCATGGTCTTCGCCGCCGCCTGGGCCGACCAGGGCGCCGACAGGGCCAAGGCCCGCGGCGGCTTCCAGTTCGCCATCCCGAAGCCCAACCTCGCCAAGGTCCCGGGGCTCTAGCGCCGCGCCGGGCTCCGCGTCGCCGCCCGGGCCTCCTCCAGGCCCTGCCGCGCCAGGGCGTCGGCGCGCTCGTTCAGCTCATGGCCCGCGTGGCCCTTGACCCAGCGCCAGTCGACGTCGTGCCGCTGCCGCGCCGCGTCGAGCCGCTTCCACAGGTCGTCGTTCTTCACCGGCTTCCTGTCGGCGGTCAGCCAGCCGCGCTTCTTCCAGCCGTGGATCCACTCGTGGATGCCCTTCTGGACGTACTGGCTGTCGGTGTGCAGCTCGACCCTGCAGGGCTTGGTCAGGGCCTCCAGCGCCTGGATGGCGGCCATCAGCTCCATGCGGTTGTTGGTGGTCGCCGGCTCCCCACCGCGCAGCTCCTTGGTCTTGCCGGCCGCCTGCAGGATCGCGCCCCAGCCGCCGGGACCTGGATTGCCCGAGCACGCCCCGTCGGTGTGGATCACCACCTGCGGCGTCACGCGCCGGCCCCAAAGAGCACCAGGTCGGGCGAGCTGCGGTGGACCGCCAGCTTGCGCTCGTACTCCAGCGGGTCCTTCGGCTTCACCAGCGCCCCGGCCGGCGTCGCGTACCAGTCGTGCAGCCGGGTCAGGAAGAAGCGGATCGCCGCCCCGTGCGCCAGGATCGGCAGGGCCCGGCGCTCGGCCTCGCTCAGCGGCCGCAGGCTCTCGTAGCCGGCGACCAGGGCGCGGGCGGCGGTGATGTTGAAGCTGCCGTCGGCCTCGAAGCACCAGGCGTTCAGGGCGATGGCCACGTCGTAGGCCAGGGCGTCGTCGCAGGCGAAGTAGAAGTCGATGGTCCCGGCGAACTGGCCGCCCTGGAAGAAGACGTTGTCCGGGAAGTAGTCGGCATGGACCACCCCCTGCGGCAGGTCCCGCGGCCAGCCGGCCTCCAGGCTCGCCAGGTCGGCCGCGATGGTCGCCGCCAGGCCCGGCTTCAGCCGGTCGGCCTCGGCCTTCAGCCCCTCGAACATCGGCGCCCAGGCGTGCTGGCCGAGGTTGTTCGGCCGCGCGATGTCGAAGCCCTCCGCCGCCAGGTGCAGCGCCGCCAGGCCCCGGCCCGCCTCCCGGCAGTGGGCCACCGACGGCCGGCGCACCGAAAGGCCCGGCAGGAAGCTGACGATGGCGCAGGGCTTGCCGCGCACCTGCTTCAGGGTCTGGCCGCTGCGGTCGGCCATCGGCGTCGGGCAGGAATAGCCGTGCTGCGCCAGCCAGCGCATCAGGCCGATGAAGAACGGCAGCTCGTCCTCGCGGACCCGCTTCTCATAGACCGTCAGGATGAACCGGCCGGCCTCGGTCTCCAGCAGGAAGTTGGAGTTCTCGACGCCCTCGGCGATGCCCTTGAACGCCAGCGGCGCCCCCAGGTCGAAATCCGCCAGGAGCGCGCCCAGTTCTTCGTCGGTGACATCGGTATAGACGGCCATGGCCCCGCATGAGCGACCTCGCCGCGAGGGTCAAGCCTTCCAGACGCTCCCCAGCTCCTCCCTGCGTAGCGGGGGAGGGGGACCGCGAAGCGGTGGAGGGGGC
>JAEYTM010000118.1 GCA_023434015.1 Pseudomonadota bacterium
GAACAACACGGCCGGCAAGGCCGCGGCCATCTCCGCGCGCCCCCGGTCAAGTTGACGCAAGCGTCACCTTTCGGCATCGAGGTTACATGAGCGGCGCAGGCGAACATGTAGTGATCCTGGGCGCGGGCCATGCCGGCGGTTCCGCCGCCGCCCTGCTGCGCCAGTACGGCCATGAGGGCCCGATCACCCTGGTCGGCGACGAGCCGCTCGCGCCCTACCAGCGCCCGCCCCTGTCCAAGGCCTGGCTCAAGGGCGAGGCCGACGCCGACTCCCTGGCGCTGAAGCCGCTGGAGTTTTACGCCGAGCACGGCATCGACTTCCGGGCAGGCGTTCGCGGCGTGGAATTGAGCCGCAGCGCGAAGATCGTCGACCTCTCCGACGGCGCCGCACTAACCTACGATAAGCTGATCCTGGCCACCGGGGCCCGGGCGATCTCCTTGCCGATCCCCGGCGCGGACCTCGCCGGGGTGATGTTCCTGCGGACGGCCGCCGATGCCGAGCAGCTGAAGGCGGCCGTCGGGTCGGGCAAGCGCCTCGCGGTGATCGGCGGCGGCTATATCGGCCTGGAGGTCGCCGCCTCGGGCCGCGCCCTGGGCGCCGAGGTCACGGTGTTCGAGCGCGAGACCCGGCTGCTGGCGCGCGTCGCCTCCGAGACGCTTTCGAGCTTCTTCCAGGATCGCCACCAACGCCAGGGCGTCACCTTCGAATTAGGCTGCAGCGTGGTCGGGTTCGAGGGGAACGGCGGTCACGTCGTCGGCGTGACCCTGTCCTGCGGCCGGACGGTCGCCTGTGATGCGGTGGTGGTCGGAGTGGGCGCGACGCCCAACGCCGAACTGGCCGCCCAAGCCGGCCTTGAGGTCGCCCGGGGCGTCGTGGTCGACCTGGAGGCGCGTACATCGGACCCGGACATCTTCGCCATCGGCGACGTCGCCCACCGGCCCATGCCGATCTATGGCCGCATGTTCCGCATGGAGAGCGTGCCCAACGCCCTGGAGCAGGCCAAGCAGGCCGCCAGCGCGATTACGGGTCGGGCGGCGCCGGCGGGGGAGTGCCCCTGGCAATGGTCGGACCAGTACGATCTCAAGCTGCAGATCGCGGGCTATCCCTTCGATGCCGACGAGATTCTCGTTCGCGGCGACCCCGCCAGCGGCCGCTTCGCGGTCTTCCACCTTCAGGGCGACCTGGTCCAGTCGGTCGAGGCGGTGAACGCCCCGCCGGAGTTCATGATGGGCCGACAGCTCATCCTCGCCCGCAGGCCGGTCGACAAGGCCAGGCTTGCGGACCCCTCCGTTTCCATGAAAGAGGTCGCCGCCTGAGCGGGGCGCCAAGGGACGATTATGGCCAAGATCACCTACATCGAGCACGACGGCACGGAACACGTCGTCGACGTGAAGCCGGGCCTCTCGGTGATGGAAGGCGCGGTGAAGAACAACATCCCCGGCATCGATGCCGACTGCGGGGGCGCCTGCGCCTGCGCCACCTGCCACGTCTATGTGGACGAGGCCTGGACCGACAAGACCGGCTCCTCCTCGGCCATGGAGGAATCGATGCTCGACTTCGCCGAGAACGTCGAGCCGAACAGCCGCCTGTCCTGCCAAATCCGCGTCAGCGACGCCCTGGACGGCCTGGTCGTGCGGATGCCGGAAAGCCAGCACTAGGGGGCAGCCGCCGGGCAGCGGTGGACGCGGGGGGGCGCGGCGGGCCTCCGACGCCAGGGTGGCCGCTAGATCAGGCCCTTGAGCTTATAGAGTGCGTCCATGGCCTCGCGCGGGCTCATGCCGTCCACGTCGAGGGCGCGCAACGCCTCCTCCGCCTGGCTCGGGCCGGGCCGGTCGGCCGCCGGAACCGTAGCGGCGAACAGCGGCAGGTCGTCGAGATGGGCAGGGGCGCCGGCCTCCCGCTCCAGCCGCTCCAGCACCTCGCGCGCGCGGATCACCACCGGCTGCGGCACGCCGGCCAGCTTGGCCACCTGCACCCCATAGGAACGGTCGGCGGGGCCCGGTCCGGCCTCGTGCAGGAAGATCAGGTCGCCGTTCCACTCCTTGGCCTTCAGCGACAGGTTGGCGACATAGGCCAGCCGTCCCTCCAGCACCGCCAGCTCGTGGTAGTGGGTGGCGAACAACGCCCGGCAGCGGTTGGTCTCGTGCAGGGCCTCGGCGCAGGCCCAGGCGATGGCCAGGCCGTCGTAGGTCGCGGTGCCACGGCCGATCTCGTCGAGGATCACGAAGGAACGCGGCGTCGCCTGGGTGAGGATGGCGGCGGTCTCGACCATCTCCGCCATGAAGGTGGAGCGTCCCCGGGCCAGATCGTCGCCCGCTCCCACACGGCTGAACAGTCGATCGACGACGCCCAGCCTCAGACGCCGGGCCGGAACGAAACAGCCGGCCTGGGCCAGCACCGCCAGCAGGGCGTTCTGGCGCAGGAAGGTCGACTTGCCGGCCATGTTCGGCCCGGTAACCAGGGCCAGGCGGGGACCGCCGGCGCCCGCCCCGTCCAGGCGGCAGTCGTTGGGGGTGAAGGCCTCGCCGGCCCGCCGGACCGCGGCCTCGACCACCGGATGGCGCGCGCCCTCTGCTTCGAAGGCGGTGGAACGGTCGACGACGGGCCGCGTAGCCCCCATGTCCTCGCCCCATTCAGCCACACCAGCGGCGACATCCAGTCGGGCGGCGGCTTCGGCGGCCGCCTGGATCGGGCCGGCGACGACACGCGCCGCGTCGCGCCAGGCCTCGAAGGTCTCGATCTCGATCGCCAGGGCCCGCTCGGCAGCCTGGGCGATCTTGGCGTCAAGCTCAGCGAGCTCGACGGTGGTGAACCGGACCTGATTGGCCAGGGTCTGGCGGTGGATGAAGGTCGCGTTCAGCGGCGCGCTCATCAGCGGCTCTGCGGCCTTGGCGCTGGTCTCGACGAAATAGCCGAGGACGGCGTTGTGACGGATCTTCAGGGCCACGCCGCTCTCGGCGGCCAGCCGCGCCTCCAGCTGGGCGATCACCCGCCGGCTGTCGTCGCGCAGGCTGCGCGCCTGGTCGAGTTCCGGACGGACTTCGTCGGCCACGAAACCGCCGTCCCGGGCCTGCGCTGGCAGGTCAGGACCCAGCCCTTCGGCCAGCAGCTCGCGGAAGCTCGCCAGGTCGGCGTGCAGCGCCGGATTGAGCGCCCGCAGCGCCAAGGCGACCTCCTCCGGGGGGATCACCAGGGGATCTCGCGTCGAGACGAACAGGCCGGCCACCGCCTCGCCGATCGACAGGCCGTCGCGCAGGCAGCCGAGATCGCGCGGACCGCCACGGCCGAGCGCCAGCCGCGACAGGGCGCGGGCCATGTCGCCCAGCCCCTTCAGCGCCTCGCGCAGCCTCTGACGTTGGCCGCGGTGCTCGCAGAACCAGGCCACCGCATCCAGGCGCGCCTCGATCGCCGCCGGATCGAGCAGCGGTCGGGCCAGGCGCGCAGCCAGCAGGCGCGCGCCCGGCGCGGTCACCGTGCGGTCGATGGCCGCCAGCAGCGAGCCTTCACGGGCGCCCGAGGTGGCCTTTTCGATCTCCAGGCTGGCGCGGGTGGCGGGGTCGATGGCCATGACGTCGGCCTCGCCCGCACGCCGCGGCGGCGACAGGGCGGGCAGTCTACCGGCCTGGGTGGTCTCCAGGTGGGCGGCGATCAGGCCAAGCGCGGCGATCTCGGCGCCGCTCAGGGCGCCGAAGCCGTCGAGGGTCTCGACCCCGTACAGACGCTTGAGCCGCGCCTCCGAAGCCGACGGCTCGGCCAGAGCCTGGGGCAACGGCTGGACAAACCCGCCGGCCGCCTTCAGGGCGTCGGAGACCTGCTGGTCGGCGAACAGCCGGTCGGGGACCAGGATCTCCGAGGGGCCCAGTGCAGCCAGGGCCGAACCGAGGCCGCCCACTCCGGTCGCAAGGCACTCCACCTCGCCGGTCGAGAGTTCGACGCTGGCGACGGCGGCCGCCCCGGCGCGCACCGCCACGGCGGCGAGCCGGTTGGCGCCGCGGGCGTCGAGCAGGCCCTCTTCCGTGAGAGTGCCTGGGGTCACCACCCGCACCACGTCCCGGTGGACGATGGACTTCGAGCCGCGCTTCTTCGCCTCGACGGGATTCTCCATCTGCTCGCAGACGGCGACCTTGAAGCCGGCGCGGATCAGCTTGGCGAGATAGGCCTCGGCCGCGTGTACAGGCACGCCGCACATGGCGATCGGCTGGCCGGCGTGCATGCCCCGGGCCGTCAGGGTGATGCCGAGGGCGGCCGCGGCCTGTTGGGCGTCCTCGAAGAACAGCTCGTAGAAGTCGCCCATGCGGAAGAACACCAGGGCGTCGGGCTGTTTCGACTTGGCTTCGAAATACTGCGCCATCACCGGCGAGGCGCCGGCGACGGGGTCGATCTGGGCGGAGGGATTCGGCGCGTTCATGAGCCGCGCGAAGCTAGCCCATCGGCCCACGCCGCGTCAGCCCCGAACCTGGGCCGCCGACGCCCGGCGGGCTTGGAACCGTCGAGGGGACCGCCTATTCGTCAGGGCGCCTGTCGCGGAACCCTGAATGCTCGATTCCCTCGTCGCCTTCGTCGGCCAGTCCAACGCCCTGGGCTTCGGCCTTGATGGCGACGACCTGCCCGAGGGCTATGGGCAGGTCGATCCGTCCACCTTCATCTGGAACAACGCCGACGGCGGCTGGGAGGTCATGCGGCCCGGGGTCAATACGGGCACACCGAACAACCCCGGGGCCTGGGGGCCGGAGGTCGCCTTCGCCGCGGCCTGGCGCAAGGCGCACGCGCCCGACGACGGCCTCTACATCGTCAAGTCGGCCCGCGGCAGCACGGGCCTCGCCCATGACCCCGCTCCCGGCGTCAACGACTGGTCCCCGGACAGCGCGGGCGAACTGTTCGACGCCACCCGCGAGTTGATCGCCGCGGCCCGCGCCGCGCTGGCCGACCGCGCCGCCGGCATCGAAGCGGTGTTCGTCATGCAGGGAGAGGAGGACGGCTTCAGTCGGACCAAGGCCAAGGCCTATGGGGAAAGCTTCGCCAGGTTCCGCGACGCCGTCCGGGACCGGTGGATGGATGACGGAGCCGGCAAGATCGGCTGGGGCTGGATCGACGACGCCTCGACGCCTTACAGCGCTGAGGTGCGCCGGCATCAGGCGCAGGCGGACGAGGTCGATCCCAACGGCCTGTCGTTCGAGACCGCCGACCTGCCGATGCAGGACGACGGCCTGCATTACGCGCCGGCTGGACACATCGGCCTCGGCGAGCGCTTCTACAGCCTCTACGACGACTGGTTCTGAATGGCCGGGCCGGGGCGGCGAACCGCCCGCGGCCCCGCCGGCTCAGCGCGGCGCCGGGTACTGAATCCGCGGGCGCAGGTTGTCCATCACCGCGCGGGCGTCGAAGGCGCGCACGTCGTCGGCGGGTTTGGGCCCGCGGCCCATCACCACCTCGGCGGAAGCTTCGAACCGCTCGACGGTGCGGACGTCGACCCGGTTGGCCCAGAACGGGCCGCCGAAGAACGGGTCCCAGGTGCGCCAGCCGTAGCCGCGGCCATAGTAGCGCCACGACGGACGCCAGTAGCTGTACGAGGGGCCGTACCACGGATTGTAGAACGGATCGGGCTCGACATAGGTGCGCGCGTCGCGATCGGTCTGGCGGTCCAGGATGGAAAACCAGTCGTAGCCGTTCTGCACGGTCAGCTCGGCGGCGCGGAACAGCAGATAGCCCTCGACCGTCTCGCGCGACGTCAGGCTGTTGCCGGCGAAGTTCACCCGGAAGCGGTTCTCTTCCAGCCGCATCTCGGAATAGCCGCCCGAGGTCGACTGGCCGCGGATATTCGGTTGATAGGGGGTGGGCGTGGCGCAAGCGGCGAGCCCGGCCGCCAAAGCCACGACAACGGCGAAAGCGGCTGATCTTTTAGACATTTTCAGGTCTCGACCTTCCAGAACATCCCTCGGGATACATCTTAACGGCACAACACTTGGCCGCAATTGTGGTTGCGGCGGCGAACTCATTCCTTGTCGGTTTCAGGCGCCGACCGTGGCGTAGATATAGATTGCCCGCCCCAGCGCGCCGAACAGCAGTACGGCGCTGGCCAGGGCCTGGATCATGAAGCCCAGCTCCCGCTTCTTCGGGTCGGCCACATAGCCGAGGGCGTAGATCACCCGTCCCAGAATCCACACCACGCCCAGGCCGGCGGCGACCAGGTCGTTCCAGTAGATGGCGAACAGCCACAGCGACACCAGGAAGATCGGCAGCCACTCGAGGGTGTTGGCCTGCACCCGGATATGCCGCTCCAGCACCGGATCGCCGGTCATCTGCGGCGCGTCGATGCCGCTGGTCTTGCGCGCCCCTGCGACGCGCAGGCCCATCCAGACGAAGACCAGCAGCGCGACCAGCGAGACGATCGCCACCAGGCTGTGCGGTTGCATGTGCGTTTCCCCCGAAACGGCGACCAAAGCTTCGCCGTTGTTTCAGCCAGCTTCGCACATCGGCGGCTTTTGGGAACCGTCCGGCTGCGACACGGCGTTGATGGAGATCACGCGCTGGGAGACCGCCATGGACGTGCAGTCCGCCGCGATCCGCGAGATCGACTACGATGCCGCCCGCGCCAGGCTGCTGGTGCGCTTCAACAGCGGCGAGCAGTACGTCTACGTCGGCGTACCGGGCGAGGTGCACCGCTCGTTCCTGGAAGCCGACTCCAAGGGCCGGTTCTTCCAGGCCGAGATCCGCGACGCCTACCCGTTCAACCGCCTGGAGACCTAGCGGACGCGCTTGTCCCGCTGGGCCGCCACGCGCAGGCGCAGCGCGTTGAGCCGGATGAAGCCGGCCGCGTCGCGATGGTCGTAGGCGACGGCGCCTTCCTCGAAGGTCACCAGGTCCTGATCGTAGAGCGAATAGGGGCTGGTGCGGCCGATGATCGTCACATTGCCCTTGTAGAGCTTCACCCGCACCTGACCCGAGACCATCGTCTGGGAGTGGTCGATGGCGGCCTGCAGCATCTCGCGCTCCGGCGAGAACCAGAAGCCGTTGTAGACCAGGCTGGCGTACTTCGGCATCAGCTCGTCCTTCAGGTGCATGGACCCGCGGTCGAGGGTGATGGACTCGATGCCCCGGTGCGCCGCCAGCAGGATCGTGCCGCCGGGGGTCTCGTAGACACCGCGCGACTTCATGCCGACGAAGCGGTTCTCCACCAGGTCCAGGCGGCCGACGCCGTTGTCGTGGCCCAACTGGTTCAGCTTGGTGAGCAGCGCCGCCGGCGACAGCTTCACGCCGTCGATGGCGACGGGGTCGCCCTTTTCGAAGTCGAGGGTGAAGACGGTCGGCTGGTCCGGCGCGTCTTCGGGCGAGATCGTGCGCATGTGGACGAACTCAGGCGCCTCGACGGCCGGATCCTCCAGCACCTTCCCTTCGGAGGAGGAATGCAGCAGGTTGGCGTCGACGCTGAACGGCGCCTCGCCGCGCTTGTCCTTGGTGATCTGGATCTGGTGCTTCTCGGCGAAGTCCAGCAGGGCCTCGCGGCTTTTGAAGTCCCATTCGCGCCACGGCGCGATCACCCGGATGTCGGGCTCCAGCGCATAGTAGCCGAGCTCGAAGCGGACCTGGTCGTTGCCCTTGCCCGTGGCGCCGTGGCTGACCGCGTCGGCGCCGGTCTGGCGGGCGATCTCGATCTGCCGCTTGGCGATCAGCGGCCGGGCGATCGAGGTGCCGAGCAAATACTGTCCCTCATAGACCGTATTTGCGCGGAACATCGGGAAGACGAAGTCGCGGACGAATTCCTCGCGCAGGTCCTCGATGAAGATGTTCTCGGGCTTGACGCCGGCGGCCAGGGCCTTGGCCCGCGCCGGCTCGATTTCCTCGCCCTGGCCCAGGTCGGCGGTGAAGGTCACGACCTCCGCGCCGTATTCGGTCTGCAGCCACTTGAGGATGATCGAGGTGTCCAGGCCGCCGGAATAGGCGAGGACGACCTTCTTGGGGGCGGGCTTGTCGGACATGGGCAAGGCTTTCGTTCGGAGAGGAGGCGCGCCGCTTTAAACCTAGAACCACGGCGACGAAAGGGCGGGTTTCATCCCCGGTTCAGATGCGGCCACGCTTGAGTTAGTCTGGACCCACGCAGAGGGGGAGCGATCATGAGAGCCGGATCCATCATCAGCCTGGCCGCCGTGCTGGCGGCCGCAGGCGCGCTGAACGGCTGCGCCACCCTGTCCGAGGAACAGTGCCTGGTCGGCGACTGGTACAACATCGGCGTCGCCGATGGTCAGAACGGCTATGCCTTCTCTCGGCTGGAGGATCATAACGAGGCCTGTCAGCGCCACGGCGTGATCCCGGACGCCTCGACCTATGAACAGGGCCGGCAACGGGGCCTGATGAGCTACTGCACGCCGCAGGTCGGTTTCCGCGAGGGGCGTCAGGGCGACACCTACCGGGGCGTCTGCCCGGCGAGCGTCGAGGCGGACTTCCTCGCGGGCTATTCGGACGGCCGTCTCGTCCATGCGGCCCAGCAGGCGTACCAGACCGCCTACAACGACCTGAACAGCTATCGCCAGCAGGCCTCCAACATCGAGTTCCAGATCCGGACCGAGGAGACCAACCTCAACGCCGAGGGCCTGACGGACGAGCAGCGCCGCACCATCCGCGACCGCATTCGCCGCCTGCGCGACGACCGCGAACGCGCGCTGGACCAGGCTCGCGACGCCGAATGGCGCATGCGCGGGGCCGAACAGGAAGTCGGCCGCCTCAGGGCGCAATTCGCGGCCTATTACGGCAGCTGGTGACGAGCGGACCTCGCCGCGGATGCAGCGAGGCCTCTCGTTCGATCAGAACGTCCGCCGCAGGCGCAGCTGGATGCGGCTTTCCGGCTCCATGGAGCGGATTTCGGTGTAGGCGACCGGGGAGGCGCCGCGCGGGCCGGTGAAGACAGTGCGCGTCTGGTCGTAGCTGCCGAGCATCCAGGCCTGGGCGCGCAGGGTCCACTGGTCGGTCGGCTTGTACTCGATCCAGGCCGAGGCGTAGTCGCGGAACCGGAAGTGCGAGATCTGGTCGATCCGGTAGACCGTGTCCTCGCCGAAGGGCTGGTATTCCACCCCCCAGTTCATGCGCCAGCTGTCGATGTCCTGCTGGAAGCGGGTGAAGAACTCTTCGGGCCGCACGCCGGAGATCTTGCGGTCCTCGCCGGTGGTCGGATCGGTCACCTCGCTCACGCGCCAGGTCAGGGAGTTGGTCAGCTGTCCGCCGGAGATGCCGAGACGGTCCAGCGGAATGGTCCATTCCAGATTGACGTAGGTCAGGGAGCCGTCGCCGATGTTGCCGGGGGCGGAGTAGACATCCACGCCGTCGGTGACGGGGATCACGTCGATGGCGTCGGAGATGATCTGGTGCTGGATCGTGGCGCTGACGACACCGTCTTCCCAGAAGCGGCGCTCCCAGGCGGCTTCCAGAACCCAGGCGGACTGGGGCGCCAGATCGGCGTTGCCGGCCGAGACCACATTGTTGGCCAGCTCGGCCGAGGCGGCGAAGTCACCGAAGTTCAGCTGGCCGACCTCGCGCTCGACGCGCAGGCGCAGCTGGTCGTGCTCGCTGGGCGTCCAGGTGAGCGAGGCGCGCGGTTTGAGGAAGGTGAAGGTGTTCTCCAGGTCCGAGCCGCCCGACTGGCTGATGGTCGAGCGCTCGATGCGCAGGCCGCCTTCCAGGGTCAGTTCGTCGGTCGGCCGCCAGGTCGAGGCGCCGAACAGTTCGCCGCGCAGTTCCTCGACCCGGACGCTGTCCGAGGGCAGGGGCACCGGGGCGCCGCCGACGGTCAGGGCCTGCTGGGCGTCCAGGAAGTTGAAGGCGCCTTCGGCCCCGCCCTCGAAGGTCAGGGTGTCGCTCTGCTGGAAGGTCACCGCGCCGCGCAGGATCGTCTCACCGGACGTGTTGTCATAGGCGAAGAGCTGATCCATGGCTGGCGTCACGAAGCTCTGCTGACCCTCGCTCTGGCGCAGGCGCTGGATGAAGCGGGTCTCGGTGCGCACCCGCTCGCTGATCGGCCGGGCGTAGCGCAGGCTGATTTCGCCGCTGCGATTGTCGGCTGAGTCGGTCAGGAAACGGTCACCCGTCAGGCCGAAGGTGTTCTGCTCGAATTTGAAGTTGTTGTAGCCGGCGTTGCCGTTCAGCTCGATCTCACCGCCAAACAGGGGCTGCTGCCAGCGGCCGCGCAGGCTGAGGCCCGTGCCGTCGGCTTCGCTCTCGAGCGCTTCTTCGGTGATCAGCGTGCCGTCGGGGGCATAACGGCGCACGTTGCCAGAGCCGACGCCGTCGCTCAGCGACGTGGAGCCGTTCAAGGCCAACGAATACTGCCGCTGGCCACGGGTGCCGGCCAATTCGATACCGAACTGCGGGATGTAGCGACCGTCGTCGAAGATCATGGCGCCGCCATAGGCCGTGACGCGCCGGCTGTCGGTCGTGCGCTGGATCACATTGATGACGGTGGAATAGCCCTGCATGTCCACGCCGGGCGCGCCGCCACGGATCAGCTCGATGCGCTCGACCTGTTCGGCCGGGATGCGCTGGAGCAGGCCCGAGAGGCTCTCGTCCTTGGAGGCCGGCCGCGACCCGTCGAACAGGACGTTGCCGACCGCGCCCGAGAAGCCCCGCACCGAGGTGTTCTGGTTGATCGAAAAGCCCGGAATGCGGCTGACCATGTCCAGCGCATTGTTGGGCCGCGCGTCGGCGAAGAAGGCCGGCGGATAGATCAGGACGCCGCTTTCGCCCTCATAGGGTTGGGTGGCTTCGGCGGAAGCGGGGGTGGCACCGGCTTCGGCGTCCGCGGCGGTCTGGGCGAGGGTCGGCGTGGCCGTGAGAGCCAGGGCCGAGGCGGCCAGCCAGAGTTGAATACGCATGATTTGTGGTTCCCTTGTCGGGAACCGTGATGACCCGTCAGGGGGCGCGCCTTCCAGTTAAATGCCTGAAAGGTAGATTAAATCTCGGACAGAAGATTACGCGCGCGACATCCTCGCGGCGGAAATGCGGCGATCAGACCGCTGTCCCGCCGACGGTAAGGCCGCCGATCTTCAGCGAGGGCTGGCCGATCCCGACCGGAACGCCCTGACCGGCCTTGCCGCAGACCCCGACGCCGGGGTCGAAGGCGAAGTCGTCGCCGATCATGCTGATACGCGTCAGCGCCGTAGCTCCGTCGCCGATCAGGGTCGCGCCCTTCACAGGAGCGGTCACGCGGCCATCCTCGATGAGGTAGGCCTCGGTGCACTGGAAGACGAACTTGCCGTTGGTGATGTCGACCTGGCCGCCGCCGAAGTTGGCGCAGTACAGCCCGCGCCTGGTGGAGGCGATCATCTCCTCGCGCGGGGTGTCGCCGCCCATCATGCCGGTATTGGTCATCCGCGGCATGGGCATGTGGGCGTAGGATTGGCGGCGGCCGTTGCCGGTCGCCTCCAGACCCATCAGCCGGGCGCTCATGCGGTCGTGCATGTAGCCGACCAGGATGCCGTCCTCGATCAGGATGGTGCGGCTGGTGGGGGTGCCCTCGTCGTCGACGGTCAGGGAGCCGCGGCGGCCGAGCACCGAGCCGTCATCGAAGACGGTGACGCCGGGCGCGGCGACCCGCTGACCGATCCGCCCGGAAAAGGCCGAGGTGCCCTTGCGGTTGAAGTCGCCTTCCAGCCCGTGGCCGACGGCTTCATGCAGCAGCACGCCGTTCCAGCCGGGGCCGAGCACCACGTCCATCTCGCCGGCCGGGGCGGGGACGGCGTCGAGGTTGACCAGCGCCTGGCGCAGGGCCTCGTCCACCGCACCCTGCCAGTTCTCCGGCGTGATCCAGGCCTCGAAACCGGCGCGGCCGCCGGCGCCGGTGTAGCCGTTCTCCCGCCGGCCATCGCGCTCGACGGTGATCTGCACATTGATCCGGGCGAGGGGGCGCACGTCGCGGATCAGCCGCCCGTCGGCGCGCAGAATCTCCACCGTGCGCCGCTCGCCGGCCAGGGAGGCCATCACCTGAACCACGCGCGGGTCGCGCGCGCGGGCCCAGGCGTCGATCTCCTGCAAAAGGGCGACCTTGTCGGAGAAGCCAGGGGAGGCCAGCGGGTTGTCCTCGCCATAGAGCCGGGCGTTGGTCGCCCGCGGCCCCTCGGCCGCGACCCCGGCGTAGCCGCGCTTGGCGAGCGCCGCCGACTGGCCGGCGCGGCGAATGGCCGCCTCCGAGATCTCGCTGGCGTGGGCGTAGCCAGCCGTCTCGCCGGCCACGACCCTGAGGCCGAAGCCCTCGGTGGCGTCATAGGCCGCCGACTTCAGCCGCCCGTCGTCGAACAGGAAGGACTCGCTTTCGGAGCGTTCGACGAACAGTTCGCCGTCGTCGGCGCCGGCCAGGGCCTCGCCGAGAATCTCGCGCGCGCGGTTCGGATCGACGCCGGAAGCGTCCAGCAGGGAAGGGGCGGGGGTGTGGGCGTTCATGCCGGGGAAGATAGGGAGCCGGCGGTCCGGCGTCATCCGCCCTTTCAACCTTTGAGCGGGTCGTGGCCCCAGTTCATCAGGCTCCAGCGCCACGGCGTGTCGGCGACGTCGCCGCCGCGACGCAGGGCCAGGGGCCGCTGCGCCAGATGCCGGCGGCAGTAGCCGATCACCTTCTTCATATGGGCGTAGTCGGCGTCGGACAGATCGTCGGCGGGGGTGGCGCGGATCTGCAGGATGCGGCGGGCCGACTGGCGGCCGACGGATTCGGACTCTCCCGGCCGGGTTATGCCGACCCGGCGGCTCTGCGGAGTCTCCAGCCAGGCGGCCAGCTCGGCCGGCGTCAGATTCACCAGGCGGTCGAAGGCCTCGCGGATGGCGCGGTCGTCGTCGGGATGCCGGTGCATGCGATTCTCCGAACAGGACTCCGCGAGAGGCCGTTCCCGGCTCGCGCCCGGGGCCGATATATGCGGGCGCCCTCGCGGCGGCCCCCGCAAGCCGGGATAAGGGGCCGCAAGCGCTTGGCAAGCTCGGGTGATGCGCGTATGCACGCGCGCTGAGGGAGAGGACCGGCGTTTAACCGCGTCTGGCCGTTCTTCCGACAGTCGGCGGGGGCGATCGTCAGTTTCGCGAGACGCGGCCGGCCAACCAGACCGAGGGGACATGAAGTCGAGGTTTCAGGGGATGCGAGCGCTGGCGGCAGGCGTCGCCGCGGGCGCGACGTTGGCGTTCTGGGGCGCGTCCGCCCTCGCCGAGGATCTGATCGGGCAGCCGACTCCGGGTGGGATCGACCTGCAGCCGGGGGTGACCCCGCTGCGGCACGACGCCATCTTCTTCCACAACGCGATCCTGCTGCCGATCATCACGATCATCACGCTGTTCGTGCTGGCTCTGCTGGTGTGGTGCGTGGTCCGGTTCAACAAGCGTTCGAACCCGGTCCCGGCGCGCTGGAGCCATAACACCCCGATCGAGGTCATCTGGACCCTGGTCCCGGTGCTGATCCTGGTGTTCGTCTCGATCTTCTCCTTCAAGCTGCTGTTCGCCTACCACGACATGCCGAAGCCGGACCTGACGGTTAAGGCGGTCGGCTACCAGTGGTACTGGGGCTACGAGTATCCCGACCATAATGTGTCGGAGTTCATCTCGAACCTGCTGCCGGAGGACGAGGCCAAGGCCAAGAACGTCCCCTACCTGCTGGCCGTGAACGAGCCGATGGTGGTGCCGGTCAACAAGGTGGTCCGCGTGCTGGTCACCGGCGCCGACGTGATCCACGCCTTCGCCGTGCCGTCGTTCGGCATCATCACCGACGCCGTCCCGGGCCGGGTCAACGAGATCTGGTTCAAGGCCGAGCGTATCGGCACCTACTACGGCAACTGCCGCGAACTGTGCGGCGTCGACCACGCCTACATGCCCATCGAGGTGCGGGTGGTGAGCGACGCGGACTACGCCGCCTGGGTGGCGGGCAAGGGCGGCAGCGTGACCGCTGCGGCCGAGGCTGAAGCCGCCGCCGCGGCCAGCGCCGCCGACGCCGGCCAGCCGGCTTCCGCTACCGCCGCCGAGACCCCCGCGGC
>JAEYTM010000135.1 GCA_023434015.1 Pseudomonadota bacterium
GGACAAAAGCAACGACAACAACCATCACCAGCGACAGCGGCAGGAACAGCTTCCAGCCGATCCGCATCAGTTGGTCATAGCGGTAGCGGGGAACGATCGACTTCGTCATCGCAAAGAAGAAGAAGACAATCGAGAGTTTGAGGACGAACCAGACGACGCCCGGGATCCAGGTGAACGGCGGCAGATCGATCGGCGCAGCCCAGCCACCCATGAAGAGGATGGTGGTCATGGCGCACATCAGGAGGATCGAGATGTATTCGCCAAGCATGAAGAGCATGTAGGGCGATGCCGAATATTCGGTCATGAAGCCGGCGACGAGTTCGGATTCGCCTTCCGCCAAGTCGAATGGCGGACGGTTGGTTTCGGCGAGAGCCGAAATGTAGAACACCACGAACATCGGGAAGAGCGGCAACCAGAACCAGTTGAGGAACGAGAGCCACGGCACGCCGAGCATGTGGGCCAGGCCCATTTCCTTCTGCGCGACGACGATGTCATTGAGGTTCAGCGAACCGACGCAGAGCAGGACGGTGATGATGACGAGGCCGATCGAAACCTCGTAGCTTACCATCTGCGCGGCGGAGCGCAGCGAACCGAGGAACGGGTACTTCGAGTTGGACGCCCAGCCGCCCATGATGATGCCGTAAACGCCGAGCGAGGAAATCGCCAGCAGGTAGAGCACGCCGACGTTGAGGTCGGCGACCACCCAGCCGGGGGCCAGCGGCATCACCGCCCAGGCCGCGAAGGCCAGGACGAAGGTGATCAGCGGCGCCAGCAGGAAGACCACCTTGTCGGCGCCGTCCGGGATGACGATTTCCTTCAGCACGAACTTCAGGAAGTCGGCGAACGATTGCAGCAGGCCGAACGGGCCCACCACGTTCGGGCCTTTGCGCATCTGCACCCCGGCCCAGATCTTGCGGTCGGCAAGCAGCAGGAAGGCGAGCGACAGCAGGATCCAGATCATCACGGCCAGGATCTGGCCGACGGTGATCAGGGTCCAGCCGGCCGGCGTGGCCCAGAAACTGGTGACTGCGGGCTCCATCGACTACTCCGCCGCGATCTTGGTGGCGCCGGACGCAAGCGCCGCGCACTCGGCCATCGTCACGCTCGCGCGGGCGATGGGGTTGCTCAGGTAGAAACTCTTGATCGGGCTGACGAAAGCCCCCTCGCCCACCTCGCCGGCGGCCCCCAGCGCGCCGAAGTCCAGCGGCGCGGGGGTCTCCGGCAGATAGTCGATCCGCCCGAAGGTCGGGTGATCGGCGAACAGCTTCGCGCGAAGCTGGTCCAGACTGTCGTAGGGCAGCTTGGCGCCGAGGCGCTCGGACAGCGCGCGCAGGATCGCCCAGTCCTCCTTGGCCTCACCCTTCGGGAACACCGCACGCATGCCGAGCTGCACGCGCCCCTCGGTGTTGACGTAGATGGCGTTCTTCTCGGTGTAGGCCGCGCCCGGCAGGATCACGTCGGCGCGGTGCGCGCCGGCGTCGCCGTGGGTGCCCAGATAGACCACGAAGGCGTCGGTGGCCGAAAGCGCGACCTCGTCGGCGCCCAGCAGGAACAGCAGGTCCGCCCCGCCCTTCGCCACGAGGTCGCCCGCCGTCCGGCCGCCGGGACCGGGCACGAAGCCCATGTCCAGACCGCCGACCCGGCTCGCGGCCGTGTGCAGCACGTTCCAGGTCATGCCGAAACTCTTGGCGACGCCCGCCGCGGCCTTGAGCACCGCCGCGCCGTCGTCGCGGCCCAGCGCCCCTGCGCCGACGATGATGGCCGGCGCCTTGGCGTCCTTCAGGGCCTTCACGAAGTCGCCGCGCTGGCGGCTGAGGCCGGTCAGGGTCGACGGGCCAGCGCCCAGGTAGTCATAGGCGTAGGTCAGGTCCGCCTGCTCGCCGATCACCCCGACGCGCAGGGCGCCGCTGAGCCAGCGCTTGCGCAGGCGGGCGTTGAGCACCGGCGCCTCGAGGCGCGGATTGGTCCCGACCAGCAGGATGACGTCGGCGTCCTCGATCCCCGCCAGGGACGAGTTGAACAGCCAGCTTTCGCGCGGGCCGTCGCCCAGGGCCATGCCGTCCTGCCGGCAGTCGAGGCTCTGCACCCCGAGGCCGCGGAACAGGTCCAGGGCGGCCTTCATCGATTCGGCGTCCTGCAGGTCGCCGGCGATCACGCCGACGCGCTCGGGCTTGGTCTTCTTCAGCTTGCCGGCGACCACGTCGAACGCTTCGTTCCAGGTGGCCGGACGCAGCTTGCCGGCTTCCCGGATGTAGGGCCGGTCGAGGCGCTGACGCGACAGGCCATCGACGGCATAGCGCGTCTTGTCGCTGATCCATTCCTCGTTGATGTCCTCGTTGACCCGCGGCAGCACGCGCAGCACGGCGGCGCCGCGGCTGTCGACGCGGATCGCCGAGCCGAGCGCGTCCATCACGTCGACGGACTCGGTCTTCTTCAGCTCCCAGGGACGGGCGTTGAAGGCGTAGGGCTTCGAGGTCAGGGCGCCGACGGGGCACAGATCGATCACATTGGCCGACAGTTCCGACGTCACCGCCTTGTCAAGATAGGTCGTGATTTCAACGTCTTCGCCGCGGGAGATGAGACCGATTTCCGGCACGCCGGCCACCTCGGTGACGAAGCGGACGCAGCGCGTGCACTGGATGCAGCGGGTCATCACCGTCTTGATCAGCGGACCCATGTACTTCTCTTCGACCGCGCGCTTGTTCTCGGCGTACCGGGAATCGTCGCGGCCATAGCCCATGGCCTGGTCCTGCAGATCGCACTCGCCGCCCTGGTCGCAGATCGGGCAGTCCAGCGGGTGGTTGATGAGCAGGAACTCCATCACCCCGTGACGGGCCTTCTTCACCATCGGCGTGTCGGTGAAGATCTCCATGTTCTCGGCGGCCGGCAGGGCGCAGCTGGCCTGCGGCTTCGGCGGGCCGGGCTTCACCTCGACCAGACACATGCGGCAGTTGCCGGCGATGCTCAGGCGCTCGTGGTAGCAGAAGCGCGGGATCTCTTTCCCGGCCAGCTCGGCCACCTGCAGCACGTTCATGCCGGGTTCGAATTCGACCTCGACCCCGTCGACCTTGGCTATCGGCATAATGCTACTCCGCCGCCTGCAGCGTGGCGCCCTGCACGTGGGGCTTGCCGGCGCGGTAAAGGTTGATGCGTTCTTCGACTTCGTGGCGGAAGTGGCGGAACAGGCCCTGGATCGGCCAGGCGGCCGCGTCGCCGAGGCCGCAGATGGTGTGGCCTTCGACCTGGCTGGCGACGTCGAGCAGGAGGTCGATCTCCGACATCTCCGCCTCGCCGGTGACCATCCGCTCCATCACCCGCCACATCCAGCCGGTGCCTTCGCGGCACGGCGTGCACTGGCCGCAGCTCTCGTGCTTGTAGAAATATGAGGCGCGGGCGATCGCGCGGACGAGGTCCGCGTCCTTGTCCATGACGATCATGGTGCCGGTGCCGAGGCCCGAGCCGCGCGCCTGCAGGTCCTCATAGGTCATGACCGCCTCGTCGCACTCGGCGGCGGGGATCATGCGCACCGAGATCCCGCCCGGGATCACGGCCTTGAGGTTCTTCCAGCCGCCGCGCACGCCGCCGAAGTGGTCCTCGATCAGCTGGCGGATGGGGATGCCGACGGTCTCTTCGACCACGGCCGGCTTGTTGATGTGGCCGGAGGCCGCGAACAGCTTCACGCCCGTGGACTTCTCGGTGCCGAAGCCCGCGAACCAGGCGGCGCCGCGGCGCAGAATCGTGCCGACGACGGCGATCGACTCGACGTTGTTGATGGTGGTCGGCGCGCCGTAGATGCCGGCGCCGGCCGGGAACGGCGGCTTCAGGCGCGGCTGGCCCTTCTTGCCTTCCAGGCTCTCCATCAGCGCGGTCTCGTCGCCGCAGATGTAGGCCCCGCCGCCGTGGGTGACGCGGACGTCGCAGTCCCAGCCGTTGACGTTGTCCTTGCCGATCAGACGGGCCTCGTAGGCTTGTTTGATGGCCGCGGTCAGGCGCTCACGCTCGAAGACGTACTCGCCGCGGATGTAGATGTAGGCGGTGCGGGCGCGGATCGCCCGGCAGGCGATCAGGCAGCCCTCGATCAGCAGGTGCGGATCGTTGCGCAGGATGTCGCGATCCTTGCAGGCGCCCGGCTCGGACTCGTCGGCGTTGACCACCAGATAGTGCGGCCGCTCGCTCTCCTGCTTCGGCATGAAGGTCCACTTCAGCCCGGTGGGGAACCCTGCCCCGCCCCGGCCGCGCAGGCCCGACGCCTTGATCTGGTCGCAGATCCACTCCGGCGTCTGCGCCAGGATGTCGGCGGTGCCGTTCCAGGCGCCACGCGCCTTCGCCCCTTCCAGCCCCCAGTCGTGACGACCGTAGAGGTTGGTGAAGATGCGGTCCTTGTCCTGCAGAATCCCGGCCATCACGCAGGCTCCTTCGGCGCGAGGTTGGGGATGGTGACCTTCTTGGCCCGCGAGCCGTCGTAGAGCGACGGGTCGGTCAGGGTGATCGGCTCGCCTTCCGGCGCCGAGCCCTGGCGCCCGATGGCCGAACCCGGCTTCGGAGTCTCGCCCGCCGCGAACTGGTCGAGCAGGGCCTCGAAGCTCTCGGGCGTGAGGTCCTCGTAATAGTAGTCGTTGATGGCGGCCATCGGCGCGTTGGCGCAGGCCCCCAGGCATTCCACTTCCTGCCAGTAGAACTTGCCGTCGGCGGTCAGGTGGTCGCGCGGCCCGAACTTGCGCTGGCAGACGGCCTTAAGGGCCTCGGCGCCGCGAAGCTGGCACGGCGTCGTACCGCAGACCTGCACCAGCGCATGCGAGCCCACCGGCTCCAGCATGAACATGGTGTAGAAGGTGACGACCTCCAGCACGCGGATCTGGGCCATGCCGAGCAGTTCGGCGACGGCGCGGATGGCGGGCTCGGAGACCCAGCCTTCCTGCTTCTGCACCAGCCACAGCACGGGGATCACAGCCGACTGCTGTTTGCCGGGCGGGTAGTTGTCCATCCAGCGGCGAGCGGCCTCCAGCGTTTCCGGCTGGAAGGCGAAGCTCTCGGGCTGGACGGCGGCGAGTCTGCGGACGCTCACGCGGGCCTCACTTCACGAAATCGACGCGGGCGATCTTGCCGTCCGCGAGGGTGTAGATCGCCGCCACCTCGAAAGGCTGGGCGTCCGGCGAGCGGAAGACCCGCTCGTGATCGATGACGGTGTTGCCCACCACCACCCGGTTGAGCAGGTCGACCTTGTTCTGCGGGAACTCGGCGAACAGCTTGGCGTGGCGCTCACGGATGGCCGCCAGCCCGACGGTGTGCGGCGCCTCGTTGAGGCCGCCCAGGGTCGCGTCGTCGGCGTAGCAGGCGCAGAAAGCGTCGAGGTCCTGGCCGTTATAGGCCAGCAGCTGTCCCTGCACCGGGGCGACGACCGGGTTCTCAAGCGTCGCCACGCTCATCGGTCGATCTCCCCGAACACGATGTCCAGCGAGCCGAGGATCGCCGAGACGTCGGCCAGCATGTGGCCGCGATTCATCCAGTCCATCGCCTGCAGGTGCGGGAAGCCCGGCGCGCGGATCTTGCAGCGGTAGGGCTTGTTGGTGCCGTCGCTGACCACATAGACGCCGAACTCGCCCTTCGGCGCCTCGACGCAGGCGTAGACCTCGCCCGGCGGGGTCCGATAGCCTTCGGTGTAGAGCTTGAAGTGGTGGATCAGCGCCTCCATCGAGCGCTTCATCTCGCCGCGGCGCGGCGGCGCCACCTTGTTATCGTCGCTCAGCACCAGGCCCGGGGTCTTCAGTAGGCGTTCGCAGCACTGCTTCATGATCTTCGTCGACTCCCGCATTTCCTGCATGCGGCACAGGTAGCGGTCGTAGCAGTCGCCGTTGACGCCCAGCGGGACCTCGAACTCCATCTCGTCGTAGCACTCGTAGGGCTGCGAGCGGCGCAGGTCCCACGGAATGCCCGAGCCGCGCACCATGACGCCCGAGAAGCCCCAGCGCAGAGCCTCCTCGCGCGTCACCACGCCGATGTCGACGTTTCGCTGCTTGAAGATGCGGTTGTCGGTGATCAGCCCCTCGATGTCGTCGCAGACCCGCGGGAACTGGTCGCACCAGTCGGAAATATCCTGGATGAGTTCCGGCGGCAGGTCCTGGCGGACGCCGCCGACGCGGAAGTAGTTGGCGTGCAGCCGCGCACCCGAGGCGCGCTCGTAGAACACCATCAGCTTCTCGCGCTCTTCGAAACCCCACAGCGGCGGAGTAAGCGCGCCAACGTCCATCGCCTGGGTGGTGACGTTGAGCAGGTGGTTCAGGATGCGGCCGATTTCGGAATAGAGCACCCGGATGAGCTGGCCCCGGATGGGGACCTGCACGTCCATCAGCTTCTCCAGGGCCAGCACATAGGCGTGCTCCTGGTTCATCGGCGCCACGTAGTCGAGACGATCGAAATAGGGGATGGTCTGCGCGTAGGGCCGCGCCTCGATCAGCTTCTCGGTGCCGCGGTGCAGCAGGCCGATGTGCGGATCGACCCGCTCCACGACCTCGCCGTCCAGCTCCAGCACCAGGCGCAGCACGCCGTGCGCGGCCGGGTGCTGCGGGCCGAAGTTGATGTTGAACTTACGGACCTTGGTCTCTGAAATCACCGGGGTTTCGGCGTCCTGAGCTTCGACTGACTGGCCGCTCATGCCTTGGGCTCGCTCTTCTCGTCGCCGGGCAGCGGCGCATAGCCCTTCTCCATCCCCTCCCAGGGCGACAGGAAGTCCCAGTTGCGCCATTCGACCGACTTCACCGGTTCGTAGACCACGCGCTTGAGCTCGTCGTCGTAACGGACCTCGACATAGCCGGTCATCGGGAAGTCCTTGCGCAGCGGATGCCCGTGGAAGCCGTAGTCGGTGAGAATCCGTCGCAGATCGGGGTGACCGTCGAAGAACACGCCGTACATGTCGAACGCCTCGCGCTCATACCAGTCCGCGCAGGCGAAGGTGGGGGTGGCCGACGGCGCCGCGGTGTCCTCGTCCACCTGCACGCTGAGGCGCACCCGCAGGTTCCGGCTCAGCGAGAGCAGGTGATAAACCACGTCGAACCGACGCTCGCGCTCCGGATAGTCGGCGCCGGCGATGTCGATCAGCTGCTCGAACTTCTCGACGTCGCGCAGATAGGTCAGCGCTTCGTTTATCCGACCGACGGGGCCGGTCAGGTTCAATTCGCCGAAGGCGACCGAGGCGGTCGCGATGGCCCCGGCGCTGTTGGCCACACAGGCCTGGCCCAGGGTTTCCAGGTCGGTCTTGGAGGTCGGCCAGCTCATCGCACGATGGTCCCGGTGCGGCGGATTTTCTTCTGCAACTGCAGCACGCCATAGACCAGCGCCTCGGCGGTGGGCGGACAGCCGGGCACATAGATGTCCACCGGCACCACGCGGTCGCAGCCGCGCACGGTCGAATAGCTGAAGTAGTAGTAGCCGCCGCCGTTGGCGCACGAGCCCATGGAGATGACGTAGCGCGGCTCCGGCATCTGGTCGTAGACCTTGCGCAGGGCCGGAGCCATCTTGTTCACCAGGGTGCCGGCGACGATCATCACGTCCGACTGGCGCGGCGAGGCGCGCGGCGCGAATCCGTAGCGCTCTAGGTCGTAGCGCGGCATGGCCGAGTGCATCATCTCGACCGCGCAGCACGCCAGGCCGAAGGTCATCCACATCAGCGAGCCGGTGCGTGCCCAGGTGATCAGGTCGTCGGCCGCGGCGGTGACGAAGCCCTTGTCGGCCAGTTGCTGCGAGACGCCGTCGAAATAGGGGTCGTGCAGCTTGGGGTCATAGCCCTCAACGCTGCTGCGGGCGCCGGCGCCGGCGGGAACGATCACTCCCATTCCAGGGCTCCCTTTTTCCATTCGTAGATGAAGCCGACGGTCAGGACGCCGAGGAAGGTCATCATCGACCAGAAGGCGAACTGTGACAGCTCCGGCGGCAGCTTCATCAGCGACACCGCCCAGGGGAACAGGAAGGCCACTTCCAGGTCGAAGATGATGAACAGGATCGACACCAGGTAGAACCGGATGTCGAACTTCATGCGGGCGTCGTCGAACGCGTTGAAGCCGCACTCATAGGAGGAGAGCTTCTCGGGGTCGGGCGCCTTGGGGGCGAAAATCGCTGCGGCGGCCACAAAGGCCACACCCAGCGCCGCCGCGATCCCCAGGAAGATCACGATCGGCAGGTACTGGAGAAGGAACGCGTTCATGGAGTCCTCGAAGGAGTCGCGCGCCCTTCTAGACCACCCGCCCCCCGGTTTCAAACCGCGGATTCCGCACTGCGAAACGCTCGCAACTGAGAGGAAAAGTTCGTCGCGGGTGTTTCTTGGACCACTCAGCCGTTGACACGATTCAGACCGGCCCCTATCAACCGCGCCTTCGCAGGCCGCAAGGCCCACGCGGGTGTAGCTCAGTTGGTTAGAGCGCCGGCCTGTCACGCCGGAGGTCGCGGGTTCGAGTCCCGTCACTCGCGCCATTTCTCCTCAGCGAGGAATTGGCGATTTCACCGCCGACGGCGGCCCTCCCCTTCATAACGATCAAGAGATGCCGGCGCCTCAGCGCTCGATCGCAATCGAGTTCGGCGCGGCGAGCCCGCGGGACGCAGCGACCGGCGGCCGCGCTGCGGCGCAGGGTCAGCCCGGCAGACTCGCGTCCAGCTCCGCTCGCGCGTCCGCCTCCGCCTCCGCCAGGGTGCGGACCAGTTCGAGAATCTTCCGGCGGAGCCGCGGATCCGCGATGCGCGGGAAGGTCTTGGCCAACTCGAGGCCCTCGTCGTTGAGGAGAAACTGCTGGGCGTCCTTCAGCCCGTCCGGCCCCGCCCCCCATTCCTCCAGTCCGCCGTAGAAGTAGCCGACCGGCACCTGCAAAACGCGCGCGATTTCCCACAGCTTGGATGCGCTGACGCGGTTCGCCGCCCGCTCGTATTTCTGCACCTGCTGGAAGGTCAGCCCGAGCGCCTCGCCCAGCTTCTCCTGGGTGATGCCGGATTCCTTCCGCTTCATCCGAATCCGGATTCCGACATGGCGATCGATGGGGTGGATCTCGTCGGCCGCCGGGACCATTCCAGAATGGGCGCTGTTCAACCCTACCCCCCTGATCGTGTTTTTATCGCGGTGGCCTGGGCGTCCACCGGCCGGCCTGCCACCAGGCATGGAACGCTTTGTTCGGCGGCTTCGTCTGGGCGCGGTGAGGCGTGTCAGGCAAGCATCGGCCGGCTCGGCCGGCTCCTATTTGCCCTGGTGTCCCAGACCAGGGCCGCCGCGCACCCGGTTTTATGCTCTGCGTCCCAGCAGGAACCGTCGCGCGAGCCGCACGCCGGCGCCCGACTCGCGCTCAGCGCCGCGTCGTCGTCAGGTCGATGGTGGCGATCCGCCAAAGCCGCTGCTGGCCGGTCGAACCCGGAACGTCGTTGACCCGGCGGAGTACCGCCTTGCCCGATTGATGAACTTCGGCGCCCGTTTTCAGGCGCCCGTAGATCACGACAGGCACCTCGACATAGAGCGAGCCCGCCGCACCCTGAATCGCGCCCGGCGCGCCGATCTGGGCGGCGTAGCTGCGGTAGGAGTCGAACTGGCTGGAGAATTCCGCCTCGGTCATGCGGCTGGCGCGGCCGCCGTCCGACCACAGCCGCCAGGCGTCGCCGTAATCACCCTGGCCGATCGAGGCGTAATAGACCTGCACGACGTTGGCCGCGCCCTGGGCGCTGGTTGGCGCGAACGGCGCCTCCGAAATCGGCGTGCGGTCGTCTGGCAGACCGCCGGGAGTCCCCGGTTCCGGGGGGGTGACCGGGTCGTCTTCCTCAACGTCGCACTGAACCCCGGCCGCGCTGGCCACATCCTCGCCGTCCTTCAATGGCGCGAGGACGGCGTGGGTCATCCCCTTGGTCCACCATTGCAGCCCCATGCCGGTGTAGCGCGCGCCGCTGGCCGACACGGCGGTCTTCAGGGTGTAGGCGTTGCCCCGGTAGTTGAGGATGGCGGTGTCCGCGTCCGGATAGGCGGCGTCGATTCGCTGGCCGTCGGCGCAAAGATAGCGGACCACCTCGGTCGGCGGATTGACCGGCCGTCCAGCCGTCGCATCGACGCTCGCGCCGCTGGGCGGACCTGCCTGTTGATCGGCGGGATTGCAGGCGGCGAGAGCCAGGACTGGCAGCAGCCATAGTCGACGCATGGATCTATCCTCCTCGCGGCCCCTGCGCCTGATGGATTCGCGCGACGACATCGGGAGCAAGCCGCAGGCCGGACGCGGCCACGTTCTCTTCAAGATGCCGCATCCGGGTCGTCCCGATAACGGCGCAGGCCACCCCCGGGTTCGCCAGCACGTAGCCGAGCGCCGCCTGAGAGCCGCTGATGTCCGCCAGCCGGTGGAGGAATCCGAAACGGGCGCCCTCGCGCATCTCCCGACGATGCCGCACGAGCCCGCGGGCGGCGTACCAGAGGTCCTGTGGTCCGCGCAGGCGCGACAGCACCGGCCGGGTGTGGCCCATGCCCAGCGCCATCCCCGCCAGCACCCCCTTCCCGGCCGCCGCCGCCCGGGCGATCAGCGCCTCCCGCTCAGGACGAAGGACGTTGTAGTCGATCATCACCGTATCGAAGGCGGCCAGGTCGATGACGTGCTCGACGACGAGGGGGTCGAAGCTGTTGACCCCGAGCGCCCGCACCAGTCCCCTCGCCTTCAGACCCTGGAGAGCGTCCAGCAGGGCGTCGGTGAGCTCCTCGACTCCCGGGCCATGGAGCTGCAACAGCGGGAGCGCCTCCAGGCCCAGCCGCCGCAGGCTCCGCTCCGCGCTGGCGACGATCGCCGCCGGCGAGAAGTCGCGGCCGATCCGCCCGCCGCCGGCGTGGAAGGTGCCGGCCTTGGTCGCCACGACCAACCGCGTGGCGTCCACCCCCTTCAGGGCCCGCCCCAGGCGGGGCTCGGCCTCGCCTGCCGCATAGCTCGCGCCGGTATCGAAGAAGGTGACGCCCAGCTCGACCGCGCGCCGCACCAGCGCGGTCGCCCGCGCCTCCGGGAACGCTGGCTTCCCCCAGTAGCTGGCGCAGCCAAAGCCGATTTCGGAGACCTGCAGGCCGATGGTCCCAAGGGGCCGGTAATGCATATCCCCGCCTGGTGAAGCTGGTGGGCGGCGAGGGATTCGAACCCCCGACCCTCTCGGTGTAAACGAGATGCTCTAACCAACTGAGCTAGCCGCCCCGCAGGTGGGTTCTAGAGAAGTCCTAGGCCGGGCGGAAGGCCGCCAGCAGCACCCACAGGCCGATCACCGCGAACAAGACCGCAGCGATCGTCCGGACCAGCTTCAGCGGCACGACCCGGGTGACCGCCTCGCCCAGCAGCACGGCTGGGGCATTGGCCGCCATCATTCCAAGCGTCGTGCCCGCTGTGACCAGGGCGACCTCGTGGAATCGCGCCGCCAGCAGCGAGGTGGCGATCTGGGTCTTGTCGCCGATCTCGACCAGGAAGAAGACCACGAGGGTCGTCAGGAACACCCCGCCGCGGGAACGGCCAAGGTCGGTTTCATCCTCCTTGTCGGGGATCAGCACCCAGGCAGCCATGGCGATGAACGCCGCGCCGACGGCGATGCGGACTATCGGGCCGGTCAGCCACTCGGCGACCAGGAATCCCAGCCAGGCCGCCAGGCCGTGGTTGAGCAGGGTGGCGGCCAGGATGCCGAGGAGGATCGGGGCCGGTTTGCGGAACCTCGCCGCCAGGCAGACCGCCAGAAGCTGGGTCTTGTCGCCGATTTCGGCCACGGCCACGACTCCGGCGGAGATGAGCAGCTGTTCCAGCAAGAAAACGCCTCAGGGCCAGGGTGGCGCGACGATGCGACGGCCCCCGCCCGGCCCGGCCGGAGGTCAGCATCGTCGGTCTCGCCAGTCCGGATCCTTTCGGATCCGCCACCGCGCGCCATGGCCGAAGCCAAGCATGTTGACGCGGGTTCCGCTCAGGCGGACGGCTACTCCCCGATAACGGCGCTGTGTAGCACAGGCCCGCGGGGCGGCAACGCGAAAGGGGTGAGCGCGCCCTCTTGGCGCGAGGATCGGCCGATCAGCCGTTCAGCACGCTCTTCAGGCTTTCGCCCACGCGGAAGCGGCAGGTGTGCGAGGCCTCGCGGCGGACGGTTTCGCCGGTCCTGGGATTGCGGGCGGTCCCGGCCGCACGCTTCACCGGCACGAAGCTGCCGAAACCCACCAGGCGCACTTCGTCGCCGGCCTTGAGGGAATGCGAAACCGAAACGATGAAGGCCTCCAGCGCGTCCTTCGCCTGGGCCTTGTTGAGGCCGGCCCGGTCGGCCATCGCTGTGACGAGTTCGGCCTTGGTCATCTTCGGTCTCTCCCACCACGTTCTTGTTATGGCGATGGGGGTGGCGTCTGCGCCCCGCCCTCGCCTTCCGAATTAAGGCGTGTCCGAAGGCGGCCGTCAAACGAGAGCGGCGCGGGAATTCTCCCGCGCCGCGCCCTTGTCACATAACGTGATCGCACAGTGAGATCGCTCAGTGGGTGATGACCGACTCCACGTCGTCGCCTTCGGTCGCCACCGCCACCGGCTGATCCTTCTCCGACCACTCGATCGGCGTCGGCGCCCGGACCAGCGCGCGGGCCAGGAC
>JAEYTM010000071.1 GCA_023434015.1 Pseudomonadota bacterium
TGGAGTTCTTCAACGTCAACCCGGGCCTGACCTATCAGGTCAACGACTGGATCAAGCTCGACGCCCAGTTCAACATGAGCAAGAGCCAGTTCTTCCGCGAGGCGCCGACCGTCCTGGTCAACACGCCGCTCGGCACTGGCCTGACGGTGACCTACGACAACACCGGCGGCGACATCCCGAGCTTCGAGGCCAACCGCGACCTGAACGACCCGAACCTCGGCTGGACCTGGGCCGGCGGGCGCGTGAACATCCAGAACGAGCGCCGCACCACCAAGACCAAGGGCGTGCACCTCGACGCCACCTTTGGCGACGAGAACACCAACCTGAAGATCGGCGGGGCGTGGGACGAGGCGAGCCGCTCGATCATCGCCCTCGACGCCAGCGCCCAGTGGCAGCAGGTCACCTGCGCCGGCGGCGGCACGTTCCAGCCCTCCCCCGCGCCGCAGCCCGCCTGCAACGGCCAGGCCGGCTCGGCCATTCCGCAGGGCGCGCTGGCCAGCTACCTCCTGCCCGGCCCCGGCGGCTTCATCACCGTCGACTGGGACCGCTTCAAACAGGCCACCAACTACGACGCGCTGAGCGACGCGGCGCCCTTCTCCTCCTCGGCCGCCACCGGCGCGCGGTCCGGCATCGTCGAAGAGAGCACCCGCGCCGCCTATTCCGAGTTCAACGGCGCCTCGGAGTTCATGGACTTCCGGCTGCGCTACAACGCCGGCGTCCGCTACGTGTCGACCGAGCAGACGATCACCGGGCCGGTGACCTTCAACAACGTCACCACCTTCCAGTCGCTCGGCTCGCGGTACGACGCCTTCCTGCCCTCGTTCAACGCCCAGCTCGAGGTCACCCCGTCGGTGATCCTGCGCCTCGCGGCGTCCCGCACCCTGACGCGGCCCAACCCGGCCGACATGCTGCCCGGCACGACGTTCAGCGACCCGTCCGCGCAGAACGCCAGCCAGGGCAACCCGAACCTGACGCCCTACAAGTCGAGCAACTTCGACATCGGCGGCGAATGGTACACCGGACAGGAAGGCTATTTCGGCGTCGCCGCCTTCCATAAGGAGATCACCGGCTTCACGGTGCTGGGGACCAACACCATCCCGTTCACCCAGCTTGGCGTGCCCTTCGAGGCGCTCACCGCCGACCAGCAGCGCGCGATCAACAACCGCGGCGGCCCGAACGCGGCCACCGTGACGGTCAGCCAGCAGGTCAACGCCGGCGGCGTCCTGACCATCCGCGGCTACGAGCTCAACTGGGTCCAGCCCCTCACCTTCCTGGTGGACGGCCTGGGTTTCACCGCCAACTACACGCGCATCTACAACAGCGCCTCTGGCGCAGGCGCCCCGCCGGTCCTGGTCGGGGTGTCGCCGACCACCTACAACCTGACGGGCTACTACGAGAAGGGACCGGCCTCCGTGCGGCTGTCCTACACCTGGAACGACAAGCAGATCAGCTCCGGGCCCAACCAGAACAGCGTCCCGGTCGCCCAGCTGCGCACCGACTCCCGCGGTCAGCTCGACCTGTCGGCCGGCTATCAGCTCGACAATCTGCCGACTTCGCCGCGGATCACTCTGGACGTGATCAACATCACGGACGAACCTCAGCGCCAGACGTTCGAGTATCCGAACGCGGCGTTCACCTATTACGAGCCCGGCCGGGCGGTGATGCTCGGCATCCGCGGCTCCTTCTGAGACAGCCCTCCCTCCAATTGGGCTAAACTGGGCGGTCCGCTTCGGCGGGCCGCCCCTTTCTTTTGCCCCCTACTCTGGGACGCTCCTCTGATCGCGCGGGCGTCATGTGTGCCCGGAGTTGACGGGCGGGCCGGACCGCCATCGCAAAAGGGGCGGCCGCCCTGCGGCGACCGCCCCCGACCTCCTTCGTCTTTGTCCTTCGTCAGCCGTTGCCCGGCGCGTAGGGGAATTCCAGGCTCTGGTAGTACTCCAGCGGCTGGGGCGGCGGCGCATAGCCGGCCGGATAAGGCCGCTTCGAGAAGCTGTGGAAGTAGGCCAGGCAGGCGTCGCGCCACCACTGAGCCTCCTTCTCCTGGATAGCCAGGAAGGCGGCGATCTCGCCGTGGCGCTGGGCGTCGACGTAGGGCTTCATGGCCTCCCAGGTGCGGCGCATCTCGGCCACCTCGGCGACGCCCTGAGTATAGCGCACCACCAGTTCGTCCCAGACGGTGCGACCCGACTTGGTCCGGTAGTCCCAGTTCACCCGGTGGAACCAGAGCAGGTTCTTCTCGTCCGCCGCCAGCGCCCGCCCGACCTGGGGGGCGTACTGGCCGACGGCGTTGCTGCCGGTGGCCATGCGGTCGAAGCCGACGCCCTCGGGCGAGGCCCGGTGGTAGTAGACCGGCGTCCAGTCCGCGCGTCCGGCTTCCGAGACCCACGGCGCGGGACCGTAGTGGTGACCGGTGCCCATGATGTGGTGCAGGCCGAGCGGGTTCATGTAGTTCACCACCGTCTCACGGGAGGCCATCATCATGTCCACGACCGGGCGGATGAAGGCGGGATCGCTGGTGAAGGTCATCCGCGCCCAGTCCTCGGCGATCGCGCGCGACGAGGCGTCCGGATCCCAGGCCAGCCGGCCGTAGGCGAACCAGTTGGCCTGGTCGAAGTGCGAGCCGGACCAGTTGCGGTCGGTCCCGATGTTGGAGACGCCCGCCATCCCCGTGCGCTTGTAGGGATAGGCCGAGCCGTCCAGCACGTCGGCCACGGTGGTCCCGCATTTCGGACGGCAGGTCTCCTGTTCCAGGACCTCCTCGAAAAGCGCGCCCAGGTAGACGAGGTGGGTCGCGAAGCCGAGGTATTCCTTGGTGATCTGGAACTCCATCATCAGCGGCGTCTTCGGCGTCGCCCCGAACAGCGGGCTGAAGGGTTCGCGCGGCATGAAGTCGAGCGGGCCGTTCTTCACCTGGACGATGACGTTGTCGCGGAACTTCCCGTCCAGCGGCACGAACTCGTTGTAGGCCTGCTTGATACGGTCCTCGGGCAGCTCGTTCGAATAGACGAAGGCGCGCCACATCACGACGCCGCCGTGCGGACCCACCGCGTCGGCCAGCATGTTGGCGCCGTCGGCGTGGGTGCGCCTGTAGTCCTGCGGGCCGGGCTGCCCCTCGGAGTTGGCCTTCACCAGGAAGCCGCCGAAGTCGGGGATCTCGCGATAGATCTCGTCGGCCTTGGCCCTCCACCAGGCCTGCACGGCGGGATCGAGCGGGTCGGCGGTCTTCAGGCCGCCAATCTCGATAGGCGCGCTGAAGCGCGCGGACAGATAGACCTTGATGCCATAGGGCCGGAACACATCGGCCAGGGCGGCGGCCTTGGCGATGTAGGGCGCAGTCAGGCTGAGCGCCTTGGAGTTCACGTTGTTGAGGACGGTCCCGTT
>JAEYTM010000307.1 GCA_023434015.1 Pseudomonadota bacterium
GCCTTGGGCGCAGGCGTCGCCTGCGGAACCACGCCCACCACCTGGGACCCCAGCGTCGGCGGCGGCACGGAGTTGGGCGCCAGCTCGCTCGGGTTCACCAGCTGGGTGAAGTCCTGGAACAGCAGGATGCGGACGAAGTCGATCGCGGCCTTGTCGGACGCCAGCACCACCCGCCAGCGGCCGTCCAGCCCCTTGACGGCGACACCGACCGGCAGGCCCCGCGGCAGCACGCCGCCATCGCCGGACGTCAGCACCCGGTCGCCCTCGCGCACCGGGTCCTGGCCGCGCAGGTAGTCGAGGCGGGGGTTGGGACCGCCGTCGCCGGTGAGGATGGCGCGGGCGTTGGTGCGGTCGATCATCACCGGCGTGCGGGAGGCGATGTCGCTGAGCAGCAGCACGCGGCTGGCGCCTCGCGTCACTCCGATCACCCGGCCGACCAGGCCGTTCTCGCTCATCACCGGATGGCCGGCCTTCACGCCCTTCTCCGCCCCGACGTTGGCGAGACGGGTGTTGGCGAAGGGGCCGCGGCTGTCGGTGACGATCCGCGCCGCCACCATCGGGATCGGCGGGTCAGTCTGCAGGCCGAGGAGGGTCTGGTAGCGCTCGTTGGTGTCGCGCAGGGCGATGGCCACGTCGCGCCACTGCCGCATCTCCTGGAGTTCGGCCTTGAGTCGGCGGTTCTCCGACACCGCGAAGAAATAGCCGCGGATGCTCTGCAGCCCGGCTCCGGTCCAGCGGCCGGGCGCCGAAAGAGCCTCGCCCACCGGGGCGAAAACGCTGTCGCTCATGGTGCGGGTGGCGCCGTAGGCCTCGGCCTTGAAGGTCTCGCGCCGGTCGCCGAGCAGCAGGGTGATCGCCACCACCGCGGCCACGACGAGGGCCACGGCCGCCGTCCATGTCAGCGGGACCTTCAGTTCACCGAGCGGACTGTCCCTTAAGGACACTTTGGCTTCGTTCCCGCGCTATGCGACAGCCCCCGTCGCCCACCAGGGGCGGCGTCGACTCGCGACGATCAGGCTAGCGTGGATTCGAGGACGCCCTTCATCCATTTCGGATGTTCGAGCACCTTGCCGCAACCCAGGGCCACGCAGGACAGCGGATCGTCGGCCACGGTGACCGGCAGGCCGGTATGGTCGCGGATCTCGGCGTCGAGGCCGCGCAGCAGGGCGCCGCCGCCGGTCAGCATGATGCCCTTGTCGGCGATGTCGGAGGCCAGCTCCGGCGGGGTGGCTTCCAGGGCCATCTTCACCGCGTCGACGATCTGGCCGACCGGCTCGGACAGGGCGTCGGACGCCTGCTTCTCGCTGATGCGGACTTCGCGCGGCACGCCCTGCATCAGGTCGCGGCCCTTGACCTCGATGGACAGGCCCTCGCCGTCGGCCGGCGCGCGGGCAGTGCCGATCTCCTTCTTGATCCGCTCTGCGGTGGTTTCGCCGATCAGCAGGTTATGGTTGCGGCGCATGTACGAGATGATCGCCTCGTCCATCTTGTCGCCGCCGACGCGCACGGAGCGCGAATAGACGATGCCGGAGAGCGAAAGCACCGCCACCTCGGTGGTGCCGCCGCCAATGTCGACCACCATCGAGCCGGTCGGCTCGTGGATCGGCAGGCCCGCCCCTATGGCCGCGGCCATCGGCTCGTCGATCAGGCCGACACGGCGGCCGCCGGCGTTCAGGCAGCTGTCGTTGATGGCGCGGCGCTCCACCGCGGTGGCGCCCGACGGCACACACACGATCACCTTCGGATTCACGAACCCCTTGCGGTTGTGAACCTTGCGGATGAAGTACTTGATCATCTCCTCGGCGACTTCGAAGTCGGCGATGACCCCGTCGCGCATCGGGCGGATGGCTTCCATGTGGCCGGGGGTGCGACCCAGCATCTGCTTGGCCTCTATGCCGACGGCGTGGACGACCTTTCGTCCGCCGACGTTGCGCAGCGCCACCACGGATGGCTCATTCAGGACGATGCCCTTGCCCTTCATGTAGATCAGGGTGTTGGCGGTGCCGAGGTCGATGGCGATGTCGTTCGAGATCGCGCCGAAGAGGGAAGAGATCATGCAGGGCCCTGGAGCATGGGGGCGGGAATTCGCGGACCGCTAGGTCGAAACGGACCCGGATGACGCACGATAACGCGCCGAGTCGCTAGGCTCTTCCTGGCAGGCTTACCCGTCCCCTCTGCCCTGCTCCCTGCCCGAATTCAAGGCTTAATGAGCCGCAGGCGCCCTCGCGTCGCACGCGCATTTTTTCAACGAGTTCGCCTCTCTATCGCCACGAACGGGCGCCATGGGACCGCCGCTCAGCCGCCGCGCGCCGGCGCCCTCCCGTATCGGCGCTCCACCAGCAGAAGCGACAGGATCACCAGGAAGCCGAAGCCGACCATGAATGCGGCGATCAGGTGCGCCTGGCCCCACTCAAGCGCCTCGACCAGCCGGTAGATTTCGATCGACAGCACCTCGGTCTCGCCGGGAATGCCGCCGCCCAGCATCAGCACGACGCCGAACTCGCCGATGGTGTGGGCGAAGGTCAGGATGCCGGCGACGAAATAGCCGGGCGCGGCCAGCGGCAGGGCGACGCGCCAGAAGGCCGCCCAGGCGCTCGCGCCCAGGGTCGCCGCCGACTCCAGGCTGTCGTCGCCGACGGCCATGAAGGCGTTCCTCAGCGGCTGCACCGCGAACGGCAGTGAATAGACCATCGAGCCGATCACCAGGCCCTCGAAGGTGAAGGCCAGGGTCCGCACGCCCAGCGCCTGAAGGGGCGCCATCAGCGGACTGTTGGGGCCGAGGACGATCAGCAGATAGAAACCCAGCACGGTCGGCGGCAGGATCACCGGCAGGCCGACGAGCGCCCCCACCGCCTCCTTCCATCGCGCCCGGCTGCGCGCCAGCCACCAGGCCAGGGGCGTCGACACCACAAGCAGCAGCAGGGTGGTCAAGCCGGCCAGCTTCAGGGTCAGCCAGACGATGGCCGCCATCGTCAGGGCGCCTCGTAGCCGTAGCGGCGGATGACCGCCCGCGCTTCGGCGCCGCGCAGGAAGGCGAGAAAGGCGCGGGCCGCGGGATTGCCCGCCCCGCGCTTCAGCAGCACCGCCTGCTGATCGATCGGCGTGTGCAGGGCGGCTGGGACAAGCCAGCGCGAGCCGCCCTTCACCTGGGCGACCTGGGACAGGGCGAGAAAGCCGAGTTCGGCCGCGCCGGTGTCGACGAACTGGTAGGTCTGGGCGATCGAGGTCCCCTGCACCAGCTTGGGCTGCAGGCTGTCGTAGGCTCCGAGCTTGCGCATCGCCTCGACGGCGGCGACGCCGTAGGGCGCGGTGCGTGGATCGGCGATGGCGATCTTGTCGAAGCGCCCGGTGCGCAGGACCGCACCCCGGCCGTCCACCAGCCCCGGAGTCCGGCTGAACAGCACCAGTCGTCCGGTCGCGTAGGTAAAGCGGCTGCCGGCCACGCCGAGGCCTTCCGCCTCGGCCTTCTCAGGACGTTCCCGATCGGCGGAGAGCAGGACATCGAACGGCGCGCCGTTGACCACCTGGGCGTAGAGCTGGCCCGACGAGCCGATACTGATGGACGCCTCGTGACCGGTGCGGGCCCTGAACCGGGCGGCGATCTCCCGCGCTGGTTCCGCGAAGTTGGCGGCCACGGCCACTCTCACCTCGGCGGCCATGGCGCGCGGCGCGGCCGCGAGGGCGAGAACCATAAGAAGGGGGGCGAGCGCGCGCCTCAGCATGTCCGTTTCCAGCCTGAGATCAGGCGCGAGCGCATCTTAGGCCGGACAATAGATCGGGCGGAAGCCGGCGCATCAGGCCAGTGCGGTCAGCACCACGCCGAGCGCCGCGAGACCGCCGCCCAGCCACTGACGACGTGAGAGCCGCTCCTTGAACAGCCGGCGTCCGGCGGCGGCGGCGATCGGCGCCTCGATAACGCCGACGGCGCGGACCGGGCCGGCCGGAGCCAGCGCCAGGGCGCCGAACCAGCAGATCGAGGCGGCCGCCCCGAAGAATCCCGCCCCCAGCGACTGGCGCCAGGACTCCAGCACCGCCGCCAGGGCGCCGGGCCGCCAGACCGCCAGGGCGGCGACCAGTCCGGCGGACTGCAGGGCCTGGGCGATGCAGACGGTGGCGATGGCCGAATAGATCGGATGCGCCGGCTCCAGGGCCAGACCCGCCTGGCGAAAGGCGTTCAGCGCCAGGGCGAAGGCGGCTCCGGACAGCAGGCCCAGGCTCGTGCCGAGGGCCGCGCCCTGAAGCGCGCCGCGGCGGGGCCAGGACAGCACGACGAGCCCCGCCGTCGTCAGGACGATCCCCACCCAGGCCTGCGGCGCGAGGCTGTCGCCGAGGAGGGCCCAGCCGAAGATCGCCGCGAAGGGCAAGGACGACTGCTGCATCACGGTCGCGACGGCGAAGCCGGCCCGGCGCATGGCCACCAGCAGGGCGGCGGTGGCGCCGACCTGCGCCAGCGCGCCAAAGGCCACGGCGAAGGCGTAGGTCGTCGATATCTGCGGCTGCGCCGTCGGGGTCAGGATGGCCGCCGCGACGAAGATGGCGAGCGAAAACGGCAGGCCGAACAGGAACCGCACCAGGGTCGCACCCCACGGCCCGGCGTCTCCGACGAGCCCGCGCTGCAGGGCGTTGCGCCCGACCTGCAGCGGAGCCGCCGCGACGGTGAGAAGGATCCAGAGCATGACGAACCCGCGCCCCGCCTAGACAGGGCGCGTGGTCAGAAGCCGCTGGCGATCGCGTCGGGCGCGGTCTTTTCCTTGCGGGCGAAGAGGTTGTTCAGCGCGTTCACATAGGCCTTTGCCGACGCCGTCAGGGTGTCGGTGTCGGCCGCCTGACCGGTGGCGATCCGGCCGTCCTCCTCCAGCCGCACCGAGACCTGGGCCTGGGCGTCGGTGCCCTCGGTCACCGCATGGACCTGGAACAGGCGCAGGACGGCGTCGTGCGGGGCGACCTCGTGGATGGCGTTGAACACCGCGTCCACCGGACCGTCGCCGGTGGCGTTGGCGGACTTCTCCTCGCCCTCGACGGTGACGGTCAGGAAGGCCTCCTGCGGCCCCTCGGTGCCGGCGATGACCCGCAGGTGCTTGACCTGGATGCGGTCCGCGCCGGACGCCAGGGCGTCGTCGACCAGTGCGACGATGTCGTCGTCGAAGACGTGCTTCTTCTTGTCGGCCAGGTCCTTGAAGCGCTGGAAAGCTTCGTTCAGGGCGTTCTGGCCCAGCTCGTAGCCCAGGGCCTTCAGCTTCTCGCGGAAGGCGTGGCGGCCGGAGTGCTTGCCCATCACCAGGTTGGTCGCGCCCTGACCAACGTCCTCGGGCTTCATGATCTCGTAGGTCTCGGCGTGCTTCAGCATGCCGTCCTGGTGAATGCCGCTCTCGTGGGCGAAGGCGTTCTTGCCGACGATCGCCTTGTTGAACTGCACCGGGAAGCCGGTGATGGCAGAGACATAGCGGCTGGCGCGGGTGATGTGCTGGGTCTCGATGGCGGTGTGGTAGGGCAGCCGGTCGCCGCGCACCTTCAGCGCCATGACGATCTCTTCCAGCGCGGCGTTGCCGGCGCGCTCGCCGATACCGTTGACCGCCACTTCCACCTGCCGCGCGCCGCCCTGGACACCGGCCAGGCTGTTGGCCACCGCCAGGCCCAGGTCGTTGTGGCAATGGGTGGAGAAGATCACCGCGTCCGCGCCGGGCACGTTCTCGATCAGGTCGCGGTAGATCTCGGCGTATTCCGACGGATAGGTGTAGCCCACCGTGTCGGGAATGTTGATCGTCGTGGCGCCAGCCTTGATGGCCGCCTCGACGCAGCGACGCAGGAAGTCCCGCTCCGTGCGGGTGGCGTCCTCGGCGGACCACTCGACGTCGCCGCACAGGTTGCGGGCGTGGGCGACCGAGCGGGCGACCATGTCCAGCACCGTCTCCGGCTCCATCTGCAGCTTCCACTTCATGTGGACCGGGCTGGTGGAGATGAAGGTGTGGATGCGGCCGCGCTTGGCCGGCCGGATCGCCTCGGCGCAGCGCTCGATGTCGGCGACGCCGGCGCGGGCCAGGCCGCAGATGGTGCTTTCGGTGACGATCTCGGAGATCTGGCGCACGGCCTCGAAGTCGCCGTTCGAGGCGATCGGGAAGCCCGCCTCGATCACGTCGACGCGCATCTCCTCCAGAATCTTGGCCAGCTCCAGCTTCTCTTCCAGGGACATCGAGGCGCCGGGCGACTGCTCGCCGTCGCGCATGGTGGTGTCCAGGATGACGACGCGGTCGCGCTCGGAGCGCGGAACGGCCGTGTCGGATACGGCCGTTTCAAAAGCGGGGGCAGTCATTGATTTCAGTCTCTTCGCGGGGGTTCGGGACAGTCGGGCGAGGGTTGAACTCCCCTGAACGCCCGGCCGCGAAGACGCGCAGCCTAGAGAGGCGCCCAGGGGCGGCTAAGCCCCAGCGTAAGAAGCAGCTGGCTGTCACGAGACGTGTACATGGTCCTGCATCTAGCGAAACCGGGGCTTCGTCGCAAGAGTCTTGCGCCGAACAGGGGTTTCGCGGGCCGCCTCGGCAAGAACCTTCCTCAGGCGTCGCCTTCGCGGGAGCGGAGCCACCGGCGGGCGAACCAGCCGATCACCAGCCACAGGGCCGCGATCAGCGCCAGCCAAACGGCGTTGCGGCCGATCTCGCCCTTCAGCACCTGGATGATAGAGGCGCCGGCGAAGGCGGTGAGTACGATCTTCGGGATGATGCCGATGGCGGTGCCCGCGACGAAATGGGTCACCCGCATCGGCGTCACCCCGGCGGCCATATTGACGACGATGAACGGCGCCGACGGAACAAGCCGCACGATCAGGCTGGCGACAAAGCCGTTGCGGCCGATCAGCTTCATGAAACGCCGGACGCCGTCGCCGGAGAACCGCTCCAGCACCCGCGCGCCGGCCAGGCGACCCAGATAGAAGCCGACCAGTGACGAGACCATCGTGCCGATCCAGCTGTAGGTGAAGCCGGTAACCGGACCGAACGCGACCACGGCGGCGGCGATCAGCATGAACTGCGGCACGCCGATAAAGGCGAGCGCGGCGAAAGCCACCACCGCCACCGGCAGCGCCCAGACGCCGCTGGCCGCGCCCAGCCACCGCTCGACGGTGGCCTCGCCGTCGAAACCCAGCACCTGCGCCCCGAACAGGAACACCAGGCCCACGCCGCCGAACAGGACGAAGGATACAGCCAGCGTCCGCCAGGCCCTGGCGTCCATGTTGGACAGGAACTGCATGAGGCGGCGCATGCGCTCAGGTCGCCGATCAGCCGCGGCGGGTCAAGGGAAGCGGGAGAAGGCGAAGCTTCGTTGCGTTCTTGTAAGTTGCGTTTTTACGCAATACAGGTCAGCTAACAACGGTACGCCCTGAGGGGCGAGCAGAGGCGCCAGGAGTCAACGCGTGGCCACCTACCAGTTCGAGACCATCACGGCCCAGCAGGCCCAGTCGATCACCGCCGCGGATCAGGTGCTGTTCTGCGGCGGGCCCGCGCGGGCGGCCAGCGTCACCTACCAGTCCTACGATCCGCTGGCGCTCACGCCGGAGCCGCCGCGCATTCTCGTGACCTACGAGGGGCGAACCGTCGCCTTCGGAACCGACATCGTGCAGGTGAGCCGTGCGGGCGGCCTGGTGATGGCGGACGGCTCCCGCCTCGCGATCGGCGACGCCGGCGGCGGCGCGATCAAGGGCGGGACCGGCGACGACGGCCTTTATGGCGGCCCCGGCGCGGACACTCTGGAAGGGGGCGGCGGCGATGACCTGCTGCATGGCGGGTCCGGCGACGACCTGCTGAACGGCGGCGCCGGCGCGAACGTCATCTACGGCGGCCAGGGCGCGGACACGGTCAACGCCTCGGAATTCCGCGAGGCGCAAGGATCCTGGGTGCACGGCAATCAGGGCGACGACTTCCTGGCCGGCGGCGACGGGGCCGATACGATCTATGGCGGCCAGGGCGACGACTTCATCGGCGGCAAGGACGGCGATGACTGGATCAGCGGAGACCGGGGCGGCGACGAGATTCACGCCGGGTCCGGCAACGACACCGTCAGCGGCGGCGACGGCGGCGACGTCATCCATTCCACCGACGGCTCCGACCTGCTGCGAGGCGACGACGGCGACGACATGCTGATCGTCTATGGTCGCGGCGCGACGACGGTCGACGGCGGAGCCGGCAATGACACTATGGTTTCGGCCTCGCAAGACAGCTCGGTGCTGTACGGCGGCGAAGGCCGCGACCGGTTCGAGATCATCGCCAACAGCCCGCCGCGCGAGGGAGCGGACGACGTGATCGCCGACTGGCAGGCCGGCGACAGGCTGCACTTCCCGCAGGTGAGCATCTATTCGATCCTGCCGCGTCAATATTCCGAAATCGTCGCGGCGGACTACGACACCGCACTCAGTCTGGCGCAGCAGCACATCACCTTCACCGGCGCGACCTATGTCGCGGCGCAGGTGGGGTCCGACGTCATCGTCTTCGCCGACACCAACGGCGACTCCAGCGACGGCCCAGACACCGCCGTCGTCCTGGCCGGCCGGACGCTGGCGGACATCGCCTATTCGGACTTCGTGTGACCTCCGGGCCGGTTTTGAGAACTTCCTCTGAGGAGAGGGCTCCCGGCGGGTTTGCCGCGGACACGGCTTAGGCTAAACCCGCGCCGTTTCCATCCAACGCCTGCCGGGAGTTTCCTTCACCATGTCGCTTCAGTCCGCCGCCCTCGCCCGCGTGCAGCCGTCCGCCACGCTGGCGGCCGACCAGAAAGCGCGCGAACTGAAGGCCCAGGGGCGCGACATCATCGGCCTGGCGGCCGGCGAACCCGACTTCGACACGCCGGAGAACATCAAGGAAGCCGCCATCAAGGCGATCCGCGACGGCAAGACCAAGTACACCAACGTCGATGGGATCGTGGAGCTGAAGGAGGCGGTCTGCGCCAAGTTCGCCCGCGAGAACGGGCTGACCTACAAGCCGTCCCAGGTGAACGTCTCCCCGGGCGGCAAGCCGGTGATCTACAACGCCATGGTGGCCACCCTGAATGCGGGCGACGAGGTGGTGATCCCGGCCCCCTACTGGGTCAGCTATCCGGACATGGTGCTGCTGGCCGGCGGCCAGCCGCGGTTCATCAAGACGACGGCCGAGAACGGCTTCAAGGTCCAGGCGGCCGACCTCGAGGCCGCGATCACCCCGCGCACCCGCTGGGTGATGCTGAACTCGCCGTCAAACCCGTCGGGCGCCGCCTACACCAAGGCCGAACTGCGCGCGCTGGCCGACGTGCTGCTGCGCTATCCCGACGTCTGGATCCTGACCGACGACATGTACGAGCACCTGGTGTTCGACGATTTCGAGTTCTGGACCATCGCCCAGGTCGAGCCGGCGCTCTACGACCGCACCCTGACGATGAACGGCGTGTCCAAGGCCTACGCCATGACCGGCTGGCGGATCGGCTACGCGGCCGGCCCCGAACCGCTGATCAATCTCATGCGCAAGGTGATGAGCCAGACGACCTCCAACCCCTGCTCGATCTCGCAGTGGGCGGCGGTCGAGGCGCTGAACGGGTCGCAGGACTTCATCAAGCCGAACCAGAAGCTGTTCCAGGGCCGCCGGGACCTGGTGGTCTCGATGCTGAACCAGGCCAGCGGCATCCGCTGCCCGACCCCGGAAGGCGCCTTCTACGTCTATCCGTCGTGCGAGGGCCTGATCGGCAAGACCGCGCCGAGCGGCAAGACCATCACCTCCGATCAGGACTTCGCCACCGAACTGTTGGAAGCCGAGGGCGTCGCCGTGGTGCATGGCGCGGCCTTCGGCCTGTCGCCGTTTTTCCGGATCAGCTACGCAACGTCGAACGCGGCGCTGGAAGAGGCCTGCAGCCGCATCCAGCGTTTCTGCGCCGCGGTGAAATAGCCCTCAGGCCTTGGTGCGCCAGGCCGCCCGCGCGGCGTCCTTGGTGATGTTGAGGCAGACGGTGTCGTCTTCCACGTGGTCCACCCAGCTCATCGGGATCATGTGGTGCTTCAGGCCGGAGGCGAGGTCGAGCTTGCTCAGCTCGATCTCGTCGCCAACCACATGATCTACACGGCCGACGTGGCCGCCGTCGGACCCGACCACTTCCATATGTTCGAAAATCTCGGACGGCTGGATCATCTTCTCGTCTCCTCGTTTGCGGTGCAGGCTGAAACGAGGAGAGCGCCGGCGGAGTTTCGCGGACGATGAGCGAGCCCATCAATCTCAACAAGGCGCGCAAGGCGCGGGCGAAGGCGGACGTCAGGACGCAGGCGGCCCAGAACCGCGTGCGCTTCGGGCGCACCAAAGCGGAGAAGGCGGTCTCGAAGCTGGACGCCGAACGCGCCCGCCGGGCCCACGACCAGGCCCGCCGCGAGGACTAGCGTTGTGGGACGGCCACGTTGCGCAGGTGCGCCGGGATCGAGTCGTAGACCGTCGGCGGCGTGATGTTCAGGCGCCGGCGGGCGGACTCCAGGGGCTCCATCAGCAGGCGCTCGTAATCCTCGGCCAGCAGCCAGGCCGCCGCCCTCCCGCGCCGGTAGCCCTGCCAGATCGCCTTGCGGTACGGCTGATCCGCCGGCCCCTCCCGCGACCGCAAGGCCGCGCCGACGGCGATGAGCGCCCAGCCGAGGCCCTTGGTCTGGGCATAGGAAAAGGCCACCAGACAAGCCTCTCCCAGAGCGTCCCGGCCGTAGCCGGACAGGATGTGCCAGATGTCGTGCACGTCACGGGTGCGCCGGCCGAACCAGGCGTAGGGGTGGGTTTCTTCAATGGAGGGCGCGCCCGCCCGGCTGACCTCCGCCAGCCCCTCCGCGGACAGGCGTTCGGCCCGGACGAACTCACGGTAGACGGCGCCGACGGTGCCGGCCGGCATGCTGTCCAGCCAGGCGTCGTCCATCAGCAGGGTGGCGAGTTCGGTGCGCTCGTAGGCGAGGCGTCCGCCCTCGCCCGTCTCCAGCAGCTTCAGGTAGCCCTTCGCCGTCGCGGTCCCGTTGAGGGCGCGCATGATCTCGAAGACCTGGGTGGTGTCCTCCTTGTCCGCCAGGAGACGGCGCAGGGCGCGGACAGCGTGAACCCAGTCGAGCTTCGGCCGGCCGGGCCTGGTCCTCACGACGGGCGTGTCGACGGCGTCTGAAGCCACGACCATGGAACGCTTATCCTCGCTGACTGAAGCTCGCTAAAAATGACGCGAGCGTCATTTTTTGGCAAGGCTCTTGAACAGCAGCCGGTTGGAGCGCGAGAAGGAGCCATGCCGCTGTTGCGCAAACGCTCCGTCCTGCTGGCCGGCCACGCCACCTCCATAGCACTTGAGCCGGAGTTCTGGGCGGTGATCGACGAAATCGCCAGAACCCGCGGCGTAAGCTTCGCCTCGGTAATCCTCAGCATCGACGCAGGCCGGGGTGAGCGACCGCTGGCCTCGGCCTGCCGTGTCGCCGCCTTGAGATACGCCCGCGAGAGCTGACCCCCGCTACTTCGGGTCGATCACGCTGCCCGGCGTGGCGGGGGCGTCACCGGTCGCGGGCGCGGGCGGCATATAGGCCGCGTCCTGCTCGGCCTGCGGCATCGTACCGCCCTGCGGCGTGACGTGAGTGCCGCCGCGCTGCATCCAGAAGACCACAACGACCACCACCAGCAGCCCGAGGACGATCCAGACCAGCGGCGGGATGTTGCGCGTCGCCCGGCGCGGCTCGCCCCGTTCGTAGCTGTCCGGCTGGGTCGTGGGATGGGTCGGGTGTTCGTCGCTCATGATTCACCTGCGTATGTTGATGGGAATGGAAGCCTCATCGCGGCCGCGGGACCGGTGCGTCGGGAATGCGCGGCGCGTCAGGCAGTGAAGGCAGCGGCACGTCGGCCAGACGTGGGGCGGTAATGGCCAGCGGGACCGCTTCGGAAATCCGGCTGGCCCCCGACCAGACCAGCCAGGCCATCACCACCGCCACGGCGACGATCACGCCGGCCGCGAAGGCGAGCCACGGATTGGTCTGGCGCGGGGATATCTCCGCCATCGGATGCTCCCTCGTGGGCCCGCCCCGGTAACGGTCCCCCTGCGGCGAAGTTCCGGAAACCACGCCCGCGGCCCTTAAGCCGGGCGTCCGGCGTGCTACATATGTTCCGATGTCCCCGCCCGAATCCTCCGACCCGTCCTTCGATCCTCCGGCCCTGCGCGTCAGCGACCTGGCGCGCCCTCGCCCGCCGGGCGGCGACTACCTGGAGGGGCTGAACCCGGAACAGCGGGACGCCGTCGAAACCACCGACGGTCCGGTCCTGGTGCTGGCCGGCGCCGGCACCGGCAAGACCCGCGTGCTGACCACCCGGCTCGCCCACCTGCTGGCGACCGGCAAGGCGAAGCCGTGGGAGCTGCTGGCGGTGACCTTCACCAACAAGGCGGCCCGGGAGATGCGCGAGCGGATCACCGCCATCATCGGCCCGCAGGCGGAGGGGCTTCGCTGGCTGGGGACCTTCCATTCGGTCGCCGCCCAGATCCTGCGCCGCCACGCCGAACTCGTCGGCCTGAAATCCAGCTACACCATCCTCGACGACGACGATCAGGAACGGCTGATCAAGCAGATCCTTGAAGCCGAGAACATCGACGTCAAACGCTGGACGCCGAAGGCCCTGGCAGGCCTGATCGATCACTGGAAGAACCGCGGCTGGACGCCCGACCGGCTGCCGGCCGCCGAGAACGCCCACTTCGGCCCCAACCGCGGCCAGGCGCTCTATCGCCTGTACCAGGAGCGCCTGCGGGTGCTGAACGCCTGCGACTTCGGCGACCTGCTGCTGCACAACCTGACGATCTTCACCAGCCACCCCGACGTGCTGGCGGAGTATCACGACCGCTTCCGCTATCTGCTGGTGGACGAATATCAGGACACCAACGTCGCCCAGTACCTGTGGCTTCGGCTGCTGGCCCAGAAGCGCCAGAACGTCTGCTGCGTCGGCGACGACGACCAGTCGATCTATGGCTGGCGGGGGGCGGAGGTGGACAACATTCTGCGCTTCGAGCGCGACTTCCCGGGCGCCAAGGTGATCCGGCTGGAGCGCAACTACCGCTCCACCAGCCACATCCTCGCCGCCGCCTCCGGCCTGATCGCCGCCAACAAGAGCCGGCTGGGCAAGACCCTGTGGACCGAGGCCGAAGGCGGCGAGAAGGTCATCGTCCGCGGCGTCTGGGACGGCGAGGCCGAGAGCCGGCTTATCGCCGACGAGATCGAGCGGGCGAAGAAGGGGTCGACCGACAAGAACCCGCGCAAGTACCGCGACATCGCCATCCTGGTGCGCGCCTCCTTCCAGATGCGCGCCTTCGAAGAGCGGTTCGTGCTGCTGCAGATCCCCTACACCGTGGTCGGCGGCCCCCGGTTCTTCGAGCGGGCGGAGATCCGCGACGCCCACGCCTATCTGCGGCTGATCCAGTCGCCGGACGACGACCTGGCCTTCGAGCGGATCGTCAACACGCCCAAGCGCGGCATCGGCGACACCACCGTTCAGAAGCTGCTGCAGGCCGCGCGGCTGGGCGGGGTCCCCGTCGTCCACGCCGCCCGCCAGGTGGTGCTGACCGACGAACTCGCGGCGCGGACACGCACGGCCCTGGCGAACTTCCTGCGCGACCTCGACCGCTGGCGGGCCGAAGCGCAGCACGTCGCCCACCCCCGCCTGATGGAAGCGGTGCTGGAGGAGAGCGGCTACACGGACGCCCTGCGACTGGACAAGAGCCCGACCGCCCAGACCCGGCTCGAGAACCTGAAGGAACTCGTCCAGTCGATGGGCAACTTCGAGAACCTGCAGGCCTATCTGGAGCACGTCTCCCTGGTCATGGACCTCGACCGCGGGCCGGCGGCGGACGCGGTGCAGATCATGACCCTGCATTCGGCCAAGGGGCTGGAATTCCCGCTGGTGTTCCTGCCGGGCTGGGAGGAAGGGGTGTTCCCGTCCCAACGCTCGATGGACGAGAAGGGGGAGAAGGGGCTCGAGGAGGAACGTCGCCTCGCCTATGTCGGCATTACCCGCGCGCGGGAGGAGGCGCGCATCTCCTTCGCCGCCAACCGCCAAGTCTACGGCCGCTGGACCAGCCAGTTGCCCAGCCGCTTCGTCGACGAACTGCCGCTGGCCAATGTCGAAGCCTCGTCGGAGACCGGCTACTACGGCGGCGGCCCGGGAATGCAGCAGCACGGCTCGCGCTGGGACGAGACCCCGTCGTTCGGGGCCGGCTATTCCTCACCAGGCTGGAAACGGGCGCAGGCCTCGAACTATCGCGGCGGCCACCCCGGACGCCAGGCGCCGATCGAGGGCGAGGGACGGCTGATTGCGGTGTCGGAAAGCTCCGCCGCCAGCGCCTACCGGCGCGGCGACCGGGTGTTCCACATCAAGTTCGGCTACGGGAAGGTGAAGTCGGTCGAGGGCAACAAGCTGACCGTCGACTTCGATAAGGCCGGCGAGAAGAAGGTCATCGACAGCTTCGTCGAGAAGCCGGAGTGACGGTCGCAGGGCCGCCGCGAGGGCGGCCCTGATCCCATGGGACTACTTGGTTTCGGCAGCCGCATCGACGGCGGCGTCGGCCTTGCGCTCGGCGGTGGCGGCCGCGTCGGCGGTGGCGGCCGCGGCGTTGTCGACCGCAGCGGCGGTGTTGGCGGCCGCGTCATCGGCTGCGGAGGCGACGGCGTCGCCCGCCTGTTCGGCGGCGGCCTGGGCGCTGTCGCCGGCGGCGGCGGCTTCATTTTCCGTCTTTTGGGAGCAGGCCGCGAGCGCGAGGGCGGCGACAGCCGCGGTCACGATGATCGGGTAGCGCATGATCGGTGTTCTCCGTTTAGGGAAGCCGCACCCTTTCGCAAGGCGGGCGCGATGTCCACAGCTTGGCCTTGGTCAGGCCCGGCGGCGCTGGACCGTCCGCAGGGCGATCGCGCCGAGGCCAACCACCGCCGCCATGGACGCGGCGACCAGGGCCGCGACCCTGACGGCGCGACGGACTCCCTTCGCGCCCCCCTGAGGTTCTGAC
>JAEYTM010000021.1 GCA_023434015.1 Pseudomonadota bacterium
CGCCCTCGCCCAGACGGGTCAGCTGGCCGGCGTCCAGCTCCACCCTGGCCGCGACGGCGAGGGCCGAGGCCACGGCGGCGTCGGCGAAGCGGGTCAGGGCCCCGGTCACGGCGTCCAGGTCCCAGACGCCGCCGAGGTCGCACAGGGCGGTGAGCAGGTGCAGCTCGGCCTTGAGCCGGCGCAGCCCGGCCTCCGCAGCCTTCAGGTCGAGGCCGGCCGCGTCGCCGGTGCGGCGCAGCAGGTCCGCCAGGCGCTCGTCCGGATCGCCGTCCAGAAGCGCCGCCAGGCGGGCGGGCTCCCGCCGGACGAGGCTGAACAGGTACGGCGACGCGCCGAAGACCGGCGCCAGGGCCTCCCAGGCGCGATCGCCGACGATCCCGCCGAGAATCTCCCGGGCGCGGCCGACGGCCTTCTCGTCGATCACGGGTCCGCAGGCGTGCAGCTGGTCAGCGAGGCTCATGCTGCGGCTTCCCATCCGGACACCCCGGGGGTCAAGCGGCGCGCGGCAGGATCAGCGCCACACGGAGGCCGGGCCCGGTCTCGCCGACCTTGCCGGGTCCCTCGTCGAGCTCCAGCCGCCCGCCATGGGCGCTGGCCACGGCGCCGACGAGCGAGAGGCCGAGGCCCGCGCCGGGCTCGTTGCGGCTGTTCTCCAGGCGCACGAAGCGCTCGACCACCCGCTCGCGGTCCTCGTCCGGCACGCCCGGGCCAGTGTCGGTGACCGAGAACTCCACCTCGCCGGAGGAGCGGCGGCGCACGCGCAGCATGATGGCGCCTCCGGCCGGCGTGTACTTCACGGCGTTGTCGAGGATGTTGGCCAGGGCCTGGGCCATGAACTCGCGGTTGCCCCGGACGGTGAGGTCGCGGGCCAGTTCGGAGGCGAAGTCGATGCCCTTGTCCTCGCAGAGCGGCTCATAGAGCTCGGCGATGTCAGCAGCGAGTTCCGCGGGGTCGAAGAGCACCGGATCGGGCGCCGAGCCCGCGGCCTGCAGGCGGGCGATGGCCAGGACCGCGCCGAAGGTCTTCAGCACGCCGTCGGTGTCCTCCAGCGCCTGGGCGATGGCCCGCGTCGGGTCGCCCCGGCCGGCCTCCACGTCGAGATAGGCCGCCTCCAGACGGGCGCGGAGGCGGGTGAGCGGCGAGCGCAGGTCGTGGGCGATGGCGTCGCCGGCGTGCCGGTGACCGGCCATCGAGCGCTCCAGCCGATCGAGCATCTCGTTCAGGCCGAGAGCCAGTTCGTCGAACTCGTCCTTCGTGCCGCGGACGTGGGCGCGTGCCCCGAGGTCGCCGTTGCGGACGGCGTCGACCACATCGACCAGGCCGACCATGCTGCGCGAGACGTTGCGGCTGATGAGCACGCCGCCGGCCAGTCCCAGGACGATCACCAGGGCCCCGGCCCCCCACAGCGCCCGGGTGATCTTGACCACATAGGCCTCGTCGGCGCCCACGTCCGCGCCGACGAACAGGATCTCGCCGCCGGACAGCCGCTCCTGCAACCCCCGCGCCGGATGTTTCACCAGCCGCCCCTGGAGATCCTCGTCGGTGACCGAGAAGGTGGTCCAGACCGGGTCGGCGCCGAAATTCTCGATGGGGGACTCCTCGATCGAACCGGAAATGCGCCGGCTGTCGCGGGTCATCAGCAGGTAGAGGAAGGGGCGCTCGCTCGCGGCCCGCTCGATCAGCGCCTGGTTGATCGCATTGACCCCGGCGCGGTCGTACACCGACACCAGCGAGCGCATCTCACGGGTGATGTCCTGATCCGTTCGCCGGGTCGCCTCGCCCGCCGTCGCCACATAGATATAGGCCAGGAAGGCGCTGGCCGCGCTGGCGAACAGCGCCAGGAACAGCAGCGTCAGCCGGAACGGCGTGGTCCGCAGGATGCGCGGCAGGCGCATGGCCGACGCCGCTCCGGCCTAGGCGTCGAGGCGGTAGCCCGCCCCGCGGACGGTCTGCAGCATGGGCCGGTCGAACCCCTTGTCGATCTTCGAGCGCAGCCGCGAGACATGGACGTCGATGACGTTGGTCTGCGGGTCGAAATGGTACTCCCAGACCTTCTCCAGCAGCATGGTGCGGGTCACTGACTGGCCGGCGTGGCGCATCATGAATTCCAGCAGCTGGAACTCACGCGGCTGAAGGTCGATCTCCTTGCCCTGGCGGTGCACCGTGCGGCCGATCAGGTCCATCTCCAGCTCGCCGACGCGCAGCAGCGTCTGGACCGAGCCGGTCTCACGCCGGCGCGCGAGGGCGTCGACCCGCGCGGTGAGCTCGGCGAAGGCGTAGGGCTTGACCAGATAGTCGTCGCCTCCCGCCTCCAGGCCCGCCACGCGGTCGCCGACCTCGCCGAGGGCGGAGAGGAACAGCACCGGCGTCTGGTCGCCTTCCCGCCGCAGGGTCGCGATCAGGGTGACGCCGTCCATCTTGGGCATCATGCGATCGACGATCATGACGTCGAAATCGCCCGCACGCGCCGCCGACAAGCCTGCTTCGCCGTCGGCGGCGCGCGTGCACTGGTGGCCCGCCTCGGACAGGCCGCGCTCCATCGCGTCGGCCGCCTCGAGATCGTCCTCGACAATCAGGATCCGCATGAGCCCGCCCCCGGAAAACCCAAGCCTAGCCCGAAATCTTCAGGGGCAGGAAGAGCGTGCGGCCGGCGCGATGGACGCCGATCAGAACGCTCGTGCGGTTGGCCCGCTTGGCGGCCTCGACCACCGCCGTCAGGTCGGCGGCGCTGGTCACCGGACGGTCGCCGGCGCGCACGATCACGTCGCCGCGGCGCAGGCCCTTCTGGGCCGCGTCGGACGCCGCATCTAGGGCGGTGACCACGGCGCCGTTGACGTCGGCCGGGATGTTCAGCCGACGGCGGGCCGCCTCGTCCAGCGGCGACAGCGACAGGCCGAGCACCGCCGGCGCCTGGGCCTGCGGGGCGGAGCCGGGGGCCTGACGGCCGCCGGGGGTGTTGTCGTTGGAGGCCAGCTCACGTTCCGACGGACGCACGCCGGAGCGGACCTCGATGACCCGGCGGCGGCCGTCGCGGATAACGTCGAGGCGCAGGGCGTCGCCCGGCTTGGCGCGGGCCACTTCCCGCGTCAGTTCGGAGGAGGTCTTCACCGACTTGCCGTTGATCGCCACGACCACGTCGCCGGGCGTCAGCCCGGCGCGCTGCGACGGGCCGCCAGGAACCAGGTCGGCGACGATGGCGCCGCGCTGGTCGCCCATGCCCTGGGCCTCGGCCATCTCGGTCGTGAAGTTCTGGATCGTGGCGCCGATATAGCCGCGCTGGATCTTGCCGCCGGAGATCAGCTGTTTGGTGGTCGCGTCGGCGACATCCGCCGGGATGGCGAAGCCGATGCCGACCGAGCCGCCGGAGGGCGAGAAGATCGCCGTGTTCACGCCGATCACCCGGCCGTAGATGTCGAAGGTCGGCCCACCGGAGTTGCCCCGGTTGATCGGCGCGTCGATCTGGATGTAGTCGACGAAGGTCTCGCCGATGTCGCGGCCGTAGGCCGAGACGATGCCGGCGGTCGCGGTGCCGCCGAGGCCGAACGGGTTGCCCACCGCGATGACCCAGTCGCCGACCCGCGGCTTGGCCGCGTTCTCGAAGTTCACGAACGGATAGTTGGAGCCCTGGACCTTGAGCACGGCCAGGTCGGTTCCCTCGTCGCGGCCGACCACGACGGCGTCGAGCTCCCGCTCGTCCTTGAGCACCACCTTGATGCTCTCGGCGTTCTCGACGACGTGGTTGTTGGTGACGATGTAGCCGTCGGCGGAGATGAAGAAGCCGGAGCCGGAAGACTGCTGGCTGGGCAGGCGGGGCTGACCGCGCTCGGTCCGCCCGCCCTGCGACGGCGCGCCGTCGTCCTGGCCGTCGTTCTCATCCGGCGCGACACGCGGAATGATCCCGAACGGCAGGCCGCCGAACCCGGGAAGCTGCTGAAGGGCGCTGGCGTCGATACGGCTGGTGACGTTGATCGACACCACCGCGGGCGAAACCCGGTCGAAGATGTCGGCGAAGGACATGGGCGCGCCGGGGGGCGGCGCGAAGATCGGCGCGGTCGACGCCTTGATCAGCTGGCCCTGCTCGGCATAGGCGGCCGGCACGCGCATGCCTGCACCCGCCACGGCCGCGGCCATGACACCGGCGCCCGCGACGGCGCCCAGGAGGTACCCGGTCTTTTTTGAAGTCATAAGCCTTCTGTTCCCTGTACGCGTCTACTGGTCCTGCGCGCGTCCGATCAACCTAGGTTCGATGCACGGAAGTGCAATGCCCCTCAAGTTACGTTTAGGTCACCCTGCGCGCGGTTTCGCGTCGGTTGTTTGGCCCAATCGTGTCACGCGCCTTCGTCAGACGACAGCCGGCGAAGACGTTCCATCTCCTCCTGCGAAAGCTCGTCCTCGGGCGCCCGGTTCCGCATCCGCAGCAGAAGCAGCCCCACACCGAAGGCCAGGACCAGGAACGGCCCGATCCACAGCAGCAGGTTGCCGGCCGAGAACTTCGGCGTCATCAGCACGAACTCGCCATAGCGGTCGGTCAGGTAGCCCTTGATCTCGGCGTCGGTGCGGCCGGCCTGCACCTGCTCGCGCACGAGGCGGCGCAGGTCCTGAGCCAGTTCGGCGTCGGAATCGTCGATGGACTCGTTCTGGCAGACCAGGCATCGGACGTCGCGGAACAGCACCCGGGCGCGGGCTTCCTGAGCCGGATCGGGCAGCCGCTCGGCGGGGTCGGACGCGGCGGCGATGCAAAGTACGCCGGCCAGCGCCGCAAGAAGCGCTCGCAGCCTCACGCCGCACGCTCCCGCCGGCGACCGACGCCGAGCCGCAGCCGGCGGTCGGACAGCGACACCAGTCCGCCCAGCGCCATGATCGCGGGGCCGACGAAGATCAGCGTGGCCCACGGGTTCCAGTAGCCCCGGATCAGCCAGACCGGTTCGGCCGCGCCTTCCCGGCGTTCGCCGAGCACCACGTAGAGGTGGCTCAGACCGCGATAGCAGAGCGCCACCTCGGAGGTCGTCTGGCCGCCGGCCGGGAAGAACCGGCGCTCCGGCAGGGCTTCGCAGACCGGCGCGCCGTCGCGGGTGATGCGGATCACCGCCCGTTCGGCCTCGTAGTTCGGCCCCTCGACCTGGACGATCTGCTCGAGCGCCATGTGATAGCCGGAGACCTCGATGCTCCCGCCGATCGGCAGGACCTCGGCGCCCTCGGCCTTCCAGGCGATTTCGAAACAGGCGCCGAGGACGAAGACGCCCAGGCCCAGATGGGCGAGGGTCATGCCCCAGGCGCCGCGCGGCAGGCCGACCAGACGGCGCCAGGTCTCGGCGGCCGGCGCCCGGAATGCACGCGTCCGCTCGACGATCTCGACCATCGCCCCGACGATCAGCCACACGCCCAGCGCCATCCCCGCCGCGCCGAGCGCCTTGCGCGGGGTGATCAGGGCGTAGGTCGCCAGCCCGGCGGCGACGGTGATGAGGGCGGCCAGCCAGAGCCGCTGCGCCACGCCGCGCAGATCGCCGCGCTTCCAGGCCAGCAGCGGCCCCGCGGGCACGATCAGCAGCAGGGCGGCCATCAGCGGCGTGAAGGTCAGGTTGAAATAGGGCGGTCCTACGGAGATCGCGTCGCCGGTCATCGCTTCCCGGATCAGCGGGAACAGGGTGCCGAGAAGCACCGTCGCGGTCGCCGCCGCCAGCAGGATGTTGTTCAGCACCAGGCTGCTCTCCCGGCTGATCGGGGCGAAGACGCCGCCCTTCGCGAGGGCCGGCCCGCGCCAGGCGAACAGGCCGAAGCCGGCGCCCGCGGTGATCCCGAGGATCATCAGCAGCAGCACGCCGCGGGTCGGATCCACGGCGAAGGCGTGCACGGACGTCAGCACTCCGGAGCGGACCAGGAAGGCGCCGAGCATCGAGAAGCTGAACGCCGCCAGCGCCAGGAAGACCGTCCACCCGGACAGCGCGCCGCGCTTCTCGGTGACCACGGCCGAATGCAGCAGGGCCGTCGCGACCAGCCACGGCATGAAGGAGGCGTTCTCCACCGGGTCCCAGGCCCACCAGCCGCCCCAGCCGAGCTCGTAATAGGCCCAGAAGGCGCCCAGGGTGATGCCGATCGTCAGCATGGACCAGGCCGCGCGCGTCCACGGCCGCACCCACCGGGCCCAGGCGGTGTCGACGCGCCCTTCGATCAGGGCCGCGCCCGCCAGCGAGAAGATCACCGACATGCCGACATAGCCGCCGTAGAGGAACGGCGGATGGACGGCCAGCGCCGGGTCCTGAAGCAGCGGGTTGAGCGACTGCCCTTCGACCGGAGCCTGGGCGAGGCGCGCCAGCGGGTTCGAGGCGAAGACGGTGTAGGCCAGGAAGAGGATGCCCAGCGCGCCCTGGACCGCCACCATCAGAGCCCGCAGGCCGCGCGGCAGACCGCGTCCCAGCAGGGCCGCGGCCGCCCCGTAGCCGGTCAGGGCCAGGCACCACATCAGCATGGAGCCCTCGTGGCTGCCCCAGGCTCCGGCCACCCGGTAAAGCAGCGGCTTTTCGCTGTGCGAGTTGGCGGCGACGTTGGCCACCGAGAAGTCCGAGCCCACGAAGGCGTAGACCAGGGCGGCGAAGGCGATGGCGACGCCGGCGAAGGCGGCCAGGGCCGCGCCCTCCCCCGCGGCCGCCAGAACCGTCGAGCGCCGGATGCGGGCCAGGGCCGACAGCGCCGTCTGGGCGAACGAGAAGACCAGGGAGAGGGCGAGCGCGAACGCCCCGATTTCAGCGATCATGATGCGGTGTTCTGGGGCGCGGCGACCGACGGCGCAGGAGTTTCATGGGCGGGGGCCTCGCCGTCGCCGTACCACTCGCCCTGTTCCTTCAGCGCCTTGGAGACCTCGCGCGGCATGTAGCGTTCATCGTGCTTGGCCAGCACGCGCTTGGCCTCGAACACCCCGTCTTCGCGGAAGGCGCCGACCGCCACCACGCCCTGCCCTTCACGGAACAGGTCGGGGAGGTCGCCCTGGAAAACCACGCGATCGAAGGCGGTCTGATCCTCGACGGTGAACTCCACGCGTCCGTCGGCGTGTTTCACGACCGATCCGGCCGCCACCATGCCGCCGAGCTGGATCGAGCGGCCGGGCGGGGGCGTCGCCGCCTCCGCCTGAGAGGGGGTATAGAAGAACGAGATGGAGTCGCGCAGGCCCCAGAGGGTCAGGCCGACCGCCAGCGCCAGCACCGGCGCGATGGCCGCCAACAGCGTCAGCCGCCGGCGCGCCTTGGGTGACTTCGGTAACCAGCTCATCGCATCGGCTCCACACGCGCCGCCTGGGCGAGTCTGTTCATCACATCGGGTTGGGTCGAGAAGTACTCCCGCGCCCGGGCAAGCGCCGCGTCGCGTTGGGCGTCATCGCCCAGCACGGCGTAGGAGCGCACCAGCCGTATCCAGCCTTCCGGGTCGTCCGGACGGGCCTCCAGGCGCTCGGCGAGGCCCGACACCATCCCCCGGATCGCTTCCAGCTCCGCGACGGCGGCGGCCGACAACGGCGCGCGCGCCTCCTCGATCGCCGCCCGCAGCGCTTCGCGGCGCGGATCGTCCGCCGGCAGGGAGGCCAGCAGCGCCTGCC